>CAMLEL010000380.1 GCA_946478935.1 uncultured Armatimonadota bacterium | reverse complement strand
TGTCGATTGAGCTTCGAGACGTTCAAGTTTTGCTTGATTGCTCCGCTTCAGGAAAAGACGAACTCAAGCGGCAATTAGCAGTCACCTTCGGAGCTACGTGGTCTAGGAAAGTCGACCAAGAATACACCTTGGAGTACTCAGCGGAGAACCGCAAGACAAACGCTCAAGAAGAGGTCAGTTGGGTCGCGAGCAATGTCGAGGCCTCTCTTACTAAGTCGGGCACAAAGTCTTTGGTGGACGGTGCAAAGCTTTTGGCCCAGCAGTACGCTGCCGATGCAAAAGCAGCGTTAACTTTGCCAGGTAAGCGCGTCATTGGCCCAATAGACAGCCTCCTGCATGATACACTTGTACGGGGAGGTGTTGCACGATTCATCCCCGACGAGCCGTATAAACCCCTCGTCTTTTCAAGCCACCCTACCAGGGCCGAAGCGCCTCTTCCGAAGGCAAGTCAAGACAGCTTCAAAGCCTTTGTGAGGATTTGTAGCGAGTTGCGTCACTTCATTTCACCTGCGGAATTTGAAAGCTGGGACGACGATTCTAAGAGTCGAATTTTCGATGCCGTTTACAGTGATCGCGCTTTCAAGAGACTTGTGGTTGTGACCTATCGAACGGATGAACATTTCTTCGCAAACTGCGCCGTTTATGACTCCGGTGGGTCGCAGGTCGCGTGGACGTCATGGAGCTCGCCCATTTCCACGACGGGTGAAGGCAGTTCGTTGGAGAACGGAATAGAACGCCAAAAACCTGCCATTGTAAATTCACTCTTTAATCTTACGGTTCAGCCCACTGTACTGATTCCGGTTTCCCTGACAGAACGCTTGGAGACACTTACGACCGCTCCAGATGTCTTCAGCCAATTAGCCGCAGATTCTTTACGTGACTTTGCATCTAGGAAGGCTGCCAACCGATTGTTCATATTGCCAGATAACCTTGCGCTGGCTCTCATCAACCGATTCCCTTCGAATACAGAACAATTGCGGGCTCTTCTTAAATCTTGCGGTTATGTTGTTAGAGAGAACGAAGGGTTTGTCATGGGCCGGCCCGCCGTCCGAAATACCATCCCGAGAGCGTGCCTCAACCGAAATTCGCTGCTTAGCTGGCTGCTCAGCGCCAAGACTGGAAAAGGTGACTCGCTGTATTCAATTGGCAAACTCTATGCTGCAAATGAGAAGTCCATTTCAACTTCACAACTCGACAATTGGTATCGGGATGTTTACTTCAAGCAATTTGCCCGGGATTTGGCCCCAATTAGAGTTCCGAGATGGCTGCTCTTCACCTTGGGGGGATTGTCCGGTCAGCAGATGTCCGAGCTGGTAAAAGGTAAAGCTATACGTATAGGAGCACACCCAGCATCGAACGCAATTGTCACGACTTGGACTCGCACTGGACTTAAAGTGCTTTCGCCTACCAATCCTGCGTTAATGGTCCCCGACCAAGCAAGGTTGGGTTCCTGGTCATTTCCAGGTTCGATACCGGCAAATGCAGAACTTAGTATGCATAATACACAGCAGTTCTTTGTCAGAGAAATTAAGGATGGCACCTTAACCGAGCTTACTTTGGATGACCTTTCTACTCGGTTACTCGCTCTCAAAACGCCGGTTATTGACGAAGCAATTGCTCAAGTGATTCCGGGGAGGTTTGACGTTTTGTCTTTGTCGAGCGACGAGTTCCAGATTACATTAAGCGATAGGCTTGAAATCGTGGCCGCTCAACCATGCCAGTCTGAGGTCGTGCTGGGCACAGGTATGAAGTATCTGTCCTGGCCAGTTCAGGTCCGAGAAGCGCTGCGTCTTAGAATGAAAGATGCGTTTTAAAGCAAGCGGAAGGCGGCCACTGTTACTCAGATAATTCACTTACCAGCACTTCGCGAAAAAAGGAACCTGGATTAGCCAAGTTCCTTGGAAGTACTACCGCTTCTTGAGGGAGCCAAACACCCGGTCCAACTCGTCTCGCAGAATCTTCTGCGAGGGCATGATTGGACGGGTGTAGTTTGCCTCCGTCACGCCGGTCGCGGCATGGCCGACGTGCTCTTTGAGCGTAGTTACCGATACCTTCGGCATGAGCTTCTCGATGATGTTGATGTGTGAGAGACGGCAGTCGTGCGGCGATAAATCAGCGGGAAGACCGGCGTCTTTCACAATCATCCTCCATGTCGCGTAGACGAGCTTTTTCATGCGCGGCTTGTTCTCACTCGCCTCAGGCCACAACACGTCGTCTTGACCCATTTCCGCAAGAAACGGAGCCATAAGATCCTTGAGCGTTCGGCAGAGCACAGCATTGCGAGTCTTCCCGCCCTTAGGCAGTCCAACGGTCTGCTTGCCTCCAAACTCCACCCGAACCGCTCGATCAACGACGATGAGGTCGGAGTCGAGGCGAATTTGGCTCTTGGTGATCGCCATAACCTCTCCAAGGCGCAGGCCAGCCAAAAGAAACAGAGCAAGCATTGCCCTTTGAGATTGGCTCAGCTTGGACGATCCGAGCGCCTTCTTCACCTCCTCTGGCGTAAGGCTGATCGCCTGACGTGGCTCGGGCTGAGCCACGGGCAGCTTGAAGGGGTTTGCAAGCGTCATCGGAACGCGCTGGTACGGGGTGATTGCCTGGTTGAAAGCGCGAACGAGGTCGCTCTTGATGGACAGAATGAGGTGCGCAGAAGCACCCTCCTTGCTGAGCTTCTGGAAGAAGGCGCGAACGGCCATGGGGTCGATCCTGGAAATGGGCTGATGTCCGAAGTACTTCTTGGCGTACTTGTGGAACCGTGACCTGCGCTGGGCCACTGTCACCGAAGCCAGGGTTTCCGGCCAATCATTCTCGGAAAGCCAGTCAAACCACTCACCGAACGTGATTTCGCGGGATTGCGAGGCTTGCTTTACACGGCTCCCCCGTCGAAGTTCCTGAAGGAACTGCTTTGCCTCGGTCTTATTGGGAAAGAGGCGGGAGAGACGATGCTTCGCCCCGAACTCATCGACGAAGCGGTACTGCACACGCCACTTGCCCTTGTTGCGGCCTGACAAGACTTCACGGCATGAGCCGTCAT
>CAMLEL010000379.1 GCA_946478935.1 uncultured Armatimonadota bacterium | reverse complement strand
TACGGAAGGGTGCTGGCCGACCTGGCTCGCTCAGAAGGATTCAAAGTGGTCGTGGCGTCCACTGGAAGCGAAGTGCTTCCTCTGGCCCTTCAGTTCAAACCTCAGGCCATCACCTTGGATGTCTTCCTTCCCGATATGTTGGGCTGGACGGTTCTCAACCAACTCAAACAGGAGCCGGCGACTCGGCATATTCCGGTCCAGGTCGTGAGTTCGGATGACGATTACCAGCTTGGATTGGCTCGGGGCGCCTTTGGGTTCGTTACCAAGCCTGCCACCACGAACGCGTTGGAATCCACGCTCACCAAGCTTAAGGAGTATTCGACGCGAAGGCGCAAGCGCCTTCTGATAGTGGAGGACAATGCGGCCGAACAACTTGGCATTCGCGAACTATTGATCCATGATGATATCGACGTGGAAACGGCAGGAACGGGCAGCGAAGCGATTGCGGCGATGAAGAAGTCAAAGTTTGACTGCGCTGTATTGGACCTTCGGCTTCCGGATATGTCCGGATTCGAAGTCTTGGATCGCCTGCATTCGGATGAGAACCTCCGTGACACACCGGTCGTCGTTTTTACCGGCAAGGAATTGACGGCGGATGAAGAGGCCAAGCTGAAGAAATTGGCTCGACAAGTCGTCGTGAAGGGTGTCGAATCACCAGAGCGCCTACTCGATGAGACGGCTCTTATCATGCACCGCAGCATTTCCGACCTTCCCCCGGAGAAGCGCAAACTCATCGAGCAGCTGCACCAATCCGATGCACCTCTCGAGCATAAGACGGTGCTGGTGGTCGATGACGACGTCCGCAATATCTTTGCCCTTTCCAGCGTGCTTGAGCGGCGAGGCATGAATGTGCTCACCGCAAATACAGGTCGAGAAGCGATCGAGATGCTCGACAATCACGACGATGTCGCAATCGTGCTGATGGACATCATGATGCCGGAAATGGATGGTTATGAGACAACTAGGACCATCCGCGAAAAGGCTGAGTTTCGGAGGCTGCCGATCATCGCTCTGACGGCCAAAGCGATGAAGGGCGACCGCGAGAAATGTTTGGAGGCGGGAGCTTCGGACTATCTTGCAAAGCCAGTGAACACTGACCAACTCTTATCCACGGTGAGAATGTGGCTGCACCGGTAACCTTGAGTCCGATCAATCGAGTCGATGACCCGGTTAACATCTTGATGGTCGACGATCAGCCCGCAAAGCTGCTCAGCTATGAGGCCATCTTGAGAGACCTGGGTGAGAACCTGGTCAGCGCTTCTTCAGCCCGAGAGGCTCTGGCCAACCTTCTCAAGACGGACTTCGCGGTGATTCTGGTGGACGTCTGCATGCCAGAGCATGATGGCTTCGAACTGGTTGAGATGATCCGCGAGCATCATCGCTTCCGCGAGATTCCGGTGATATTTGTGTCAGCGGTTCAACTGACCGACCTCGATCGCTTAAAGGGCTATGCCAGCGGAGCCGTTGATTTTGTTTCGGTTCCGGTGATTCCAACCATCCTTCGAGCCAAGGTCGCTGTATTCGCCGACCTGTTTCGGAAAACGCGTGACCTTGCTCGCCTCAATCGTGAGTTAGAACAACGGGTCTTCGAACAGACTGCGGAGCTGCGGGAGACGGAAAAGGCGCTGAAGGAGACCGACCGGCGCAAGAATGAATTCTTGGCGATGCTTGCCCACGAGTTGCGGAATCCACTTGCGCCAATGCAGAACAGCCTTGAACTGCTGAAGCGCCTGAACCTCAAGGAGCCCAGCGTTCAAGGCATCGCCGACACGTGCGAACGTCAACTGAGTCAGCTAACCCGACTCATCAATGACCTCATGGACGTCAGCCGTATCACTCGAGACAAGCTGGAGATGCGATCAGACTTGGTGGACGTCGGCGGCATTGTCTCGAATGCCATTGAGTCGACGAAGACCTTGCTTGAAAACAGCCAACAAACTTTGCAACTTCGTCGGCCGGACGGACCCGTACTCATCAATGGCGATTCCGTTCGACTTCTCCAAGTGCTCTCCAACTTGATCAACAACGCGCACAAGTACACGCCAGTTGGTGGTGAAATTCACGTCTGTGTCGATGCAAATTCTCGTGACGTGACGTTCAGCGTGCGTGACAATGGCGCTGGAATCGACGAGCATGACCTCACTCATCTTTTTGAGCCCTTCTATCAAGCAAATCGGACTATTGATCGATCGCATGGGGGCCTTGGCATCGGACTTACACTTGTCAAATCGATTGTAGAGAAGCACAATGGTGCAATCGAAGTTCGGAGCGAAGGATTGAACAAGGGATCAGAGTTCATCGTTCGAATTCCCCGGAAAATGCAGAGTAAGTCAGTTGAGAATGGCGCGCAGAACGAACCGCCCACACAAGTCGAACCGGCCATGAGAAAGGTGCTGGTCGTGGACGATAACCTGGATGCAGCCGACACTTTGGTTCGGTTGCTGAAGCACTTGGGCCATGATGCGGTTTCAGTTTATGACGGGGCGTCGGCAATCGAGAAGATCGAAGCGATCCAGCCAAACATCGTCTTCATGGACATAGGGATGCCAGAGATGGACGGCTACGAGACTGCCCGAAGGATTCGGAGCCAGTCCTGGGGCCGATCGGTAATGTTGGCCGCTCTGACAGGATGGGGTCAGGATCAAGATCGCGCCAAGAGCGCTGAGGCTGGGTTCGATCTCCATTTGGTCAAGCCGGTGGGATTTGATCGCCTTGAAACAGTGCTTGCTCAGTACGACGATTGGCAAGCGGCGCACCAAAGCTAGCTCATTCGCCGGGCAGTGACCACTTCCGTATTCATGCCCGCCCAATGGAGCATGCCGCCAAAGCGGCCATGCTCAACCTTGATGCACTTGTCCATGACCACCGCCAAGCCAGCTTCATGCGCCCGCTTCGCCGCCTCCAAGTCGATAATCCTCAGTTGCATCCATACTGCCCTGGCACCGATCCGGATTGCTTGGTCGACAATCTCGGGCACCTCATTCGAAGGGCGAAATATGTTGACAATATCGACCGGCTCAGGAATACTCAACAAG
>CAMLEL010000378.1 GCA_946478935.1 uncultured Armatimonadota bacterium | reverse complement strand
GCTGCACTTCTTTGAATCCCTGCCGAAGCACCTGTTTCTGGCACTTGAAGTGATAGCCATCTGGATTCCGCTGGTCTTTCATGCGGTGTATGGTCTGTTCATCGTCAACCGGGGTCAGTCGAACTACTTCGAGCAGAAGTACAAATGGTCCCAGAATCTGATGTACACGTTCCAGCGGTGGAGCGGACTCTTCCTATTCCTTTTCCTGTCGTTCCACGTCAGCACCACGACGATCGCCAAGTACATCGCTGGCACACCCAAAGGCATCGAGTACGCAGCCTGGCAGCACAACCTCACGAGCAACGGCTACATCCTGTTTTTCGTGTATTTGCTTGGGGTCCTTGCGGCCAGCTACCACTTGGCTTACGGCGTTTGGAATTTCTGCATCCGTTGGGGGATCACCATTTCTGACAAAGCGCAGATGCGGATCCAGAAGTTTGCCTTTGGCATGTTCATTGTGGTGACGTTGCTTGGCTGGGCGGCCCTGGTGGGATTCCTGATTCACGATCCAGGTTCGGCTGGCGTCACCCATGTGGATTCCAATCAGGTCACCTATCTGGTCGAGCCGAACTGGCCATTTGGCTAGTTGCCCGGTAAACTGCCATCCCGGTGAAAGCGATTGCGAAAATGCGCCCGGGTCCGGGCGTCGAAATCATCGATGCACCGGTACCAACCGTGCAGCCGGGAACTGTGAAGATCAAGTTGGAGGCCGCTTCGGTTTGCGGGACCGACCTTCACATTTATTCATGGGATGCCTGGTCGGCATCACGCATTCAACCTCCGAGAATTATCGGGCATGAGTTCTGCGGAACGATTGTGGAGGTTGGCGATGGCGTCACCGACCGTCAGGTCGGCCAGTTCGTTTCGTCTGAATCGCACATCGTTTGCGGCCGATGCAGGCAGTGTCTGAGCGGTCAAGCTCACGTTTGCGTGAACACGGTAATCCTCGGCGTCGATGTGGACGGCGGATTCGCAGAATACGTGGTAGTGCCCAAGGATAACGCGCGCCCAACCGATCGCAGCGTTCCCACCAAAATCGCGGCCTTCCAAGATGCGCTTGGCAACGCTGTACACACCGTGATGGGCGGTCCGGTCAAAGACCAAACGATCCTCATTACGGGGATGGGCCCCATCGGACTCTTCGCAGCTTCTATCTGTCGAGCGCTGGGCGCAACCAAAGTGGTGGCGACAGAAGTCAGCCCCTATCGAATCGAATTGGCCAGAAAGGTTGGAGTTGACGTGATTTTGAATCCGTTGGAAACGGATGTTTCCAAGGCCCTGGACGAGTTGGCCCCGAATGACTTCGATGCGACTCTGGAAATGAGCGGTCATCCGAGCATGCTCAGTCTCGCCATCGCTCACACGCGTCCTGGAGGCCGAGTCTCCATGTTGGGTGTGTTCAAAGAAAACCAGCAGATGGTGGACATCAATGCGGCGATCTTCAAAGGAATCGATCTGCAGGGAATCGCCGGTCGCAGACTGTGGCAGACCTGGGACCAGATGGCTGAACTCCTGGCTTCTGGAAAGTTGAACTTGGACCCAGTCATCACCCACACGATGCACTTCACCCAGTTTCAGCAAGCGATGGAACTGATGCAGGCCGGCGAGGCGGGCAAGGTCGTCTTTACGTTCGAAGCCTAGGCTATTTCGATGCGAGCTTGAGTCAGACCCCGCTCACTCAACCGGTCGCGGATTGCTTGTACTGCCAAGTCAGCCGGACAGGCATCAAAGTCCACCTCCCGAAGCGCATGGGATACCCGATCAGGGTCGGGGCCGCTGATCTCCGCAAAGCTCTGATCCAGTGTCAGGCAGAAGGCGTCACCGGAGCGGGCCGTGAGTTCATCGATCAGGCTGTCTACTTCCGTAATGAGTTCTGGAATCGATCGTGAACTCGAAACTCCCAGGTAAAGGTTGCCGAATTGATCAGTGGCCGACCAGTGCATAGAGCTGATTTTGACTCCGAAACGGTCCTAAATTGTGGACATGGGTTGCCATTCTGCACGTCTTGCAATAAACTGTGCGATGAATGCCCTGCAAATGAAAGTATTTTGGGGCAACCAAGGAAGGTATTGATGAAGAAGATACTAGCGATCATCGTCTCCACGGCGGCCATTGCATCTGCGTCATTGGCCACGGAGCCAGCCAAGGCTCCCAAGCCCCAATTGAACTTTGAGGGTGGCAAGTGGTCCATCCGCGTGTTCTACGGCTTCAATGGCGGAGAGATCAAAGACGACGGCGAAGTCGACAGCGTATTCGGCGCGGGACTTGAATACACCCTGCCGAACATGAGCCAGACGACCAGCGGAAACTTCCACATCGGCGTTGAATACAACACGTCGACGGAGGGACTCGACGGCTTGACCATGCAGAACTACGGCATCTATGGCGGTTTCGCGTTCCCACTTGGAACCGGGACACCAGGGCTGTCCGGTTTGGAAGGCGTGGTACGAGCGGGTTACTTCAACACCCGGTTGGAGAACGATACGGATGATGAGGACACATGGGGTCTGGGCTTTGATGCGGGCTTGCGATATCGACTGCAACGCCTTTACATCGAGCTCTTTTATCGCCAACGACCGCAGGTCGATGGAGTGAGCAACAACGCCATCGTCATCGGTGTTAACTTCCCGATCGGAAACTAGTTTCCCGATCGTTCGGCCGCGGCTCGCGATTACTCGCGAGCCGCGTTTGTTTATAAGAGCGTAATTCCGTGTACACGGACGCCACAAAGGTCATTTCTTGGCACAATTCTCACTCGCTGGATCTTCACCGGTGTGCCTCCAAGCTCGATCGAAATCATCGAAAGACCGTTGTGGGAGGGCGCTCTTGAAGTCGGCTCCTTGTCTGAAGCAGCGCGAAGATCTGCCCCATACCAGACTGGCTGAGTGCGCACTCCGGCAGATGTCTCCACGATAACGTCGGCGATTTGAGCCGCTGAATCGCCTCTGAATCGGCAATCCATAGCCAAGTGAATTCGCTGTGCGCGCCAATTGGACTTGAGCTCGATGGTTCGAACGGATTGTGCGAGCAATCGGGAACCAGTCGACT
>CAMLEL010000377.1 GCA_946478935.1 uncultured Armatimonadota bacterium | reverse complement strand
AATCCGTTCAATCTCATCATCAGGCCACGAGTCACTAAGGGTTAGATGGGTTAACTCACCGTGTCTTCTAACTGTTGTCGGTGGAAAAGACTTAAGATCGTTATCACTTATAAAGGCAAAGGTAGAGATTATCCCAGAACCATTAAAACTGTTCTTCCTGTGCGCAATCAGGCTTGCGCAGGCCGAAAATAAGTTTAGTTCTGACTGATATTGCCAGGACTGTGCGCCAGTAACACTACTGGGAGCAAAGAAAGTCCATTCATTAAGGTTAAGTTTTGCTTCTTCCGGCACAGATACGGGGAGAATCGTATATATCTCCTTTTTCGCCGAAAGGGATCCCAGCAGACCCAAAGCTAGTTCATCACCCGCATCAGCACCGGCAGTAAGGACTCCTTCGATGTATTGCTTTCCGGCTAACCCTAGTTCAACTCTCTTCACGGCAAGCCTCAGGAATTGGGTCGCAGTTTGTCGCTACCTGCGGTGAGGTGCACATTGAACTAAGAGCGGAGGCAAGACTTTCCTGAGTTGTCATCTTTCGCTCTCCAGGCAAAGTATTGCACCGCTCGTTCTACTTATCTGAACCGTCGTTACTCCACCTAATCGAGGCTTACCGTCTCTATCTTTTTCCATGAAATGACTGTATACGATCCAGACGCCTTCGATTTCCTTCGCTTTAAGCGGCTCTATGTCTTTGGCAAATTCAACGCCGAACGCATCGGTTATTATCGCCCTACCGATCAGAATTGCCGTTTTCTCAGACCGCACAAACCCACCAACTGGCCTCTGGCTTATCCGTGGTCTACGAAACCATTCGACTGTCGGATGCCAGAATTGTTGACAAATTGCCATACAGCAAATGGCAACTCCAATCAAAATAATTATCACACGGGTCTTCACGCTTGCGTACCTCCTATTCTTTTCCCTGATTCTTGAAGTCAATCGCTTTTTTTGCCTCAGAACGATCCATGCCGCCCTTATGATCCGCATTAATCCAACCCTGTGTCCTCACTCTACATCCATCTTCCCACATATTCGCAATCTCATCACCTCGAAGGCGTGGACGAAAGTCGAGGACCGTACCGATCCGGAAGATGCACTCACCGCCAAACCCTCGGTGGATTCAGGGTCGCAGGTGTAATATGCTGTTCGAGTTTCCTGGGCAAGCCTCAGGACTGAGCTGGCGGATTGCCACAAAGGTTTAAAGGATCGTCCTGAGGCTACAAAGTCCGAGATTCGCTGGTCAGCTGACCGGTATCGTCGTACCCGTAGATCGTGGTATCCGTGTCCAAGGTGGTCGTCGCAACCCTACTCGCGTTGTCGTAGGTGTCCAGCTTTATGAGTTATTCCTCAAAAGGGACGGGTTCCAACAAGTTGACTAGATCGGCAGGAAACATTCTGAAACGATAGAATGCTTCATCGGTCTGATTCTTCCAGTAATCTTCATTCTCATCTCTTGCGTTCCACCCGGAGTTCAAATGATGATAAACCTGGTGAATCCTTTGTCGCCAGTATTCCTCATTTTCCTGGCGCCCGCGCTCTTGCAAGTCTGTGATCAAGTCATCGAGCCACTCTCGGGCTTCTGCAAGATGCCATATCAGCACTTTATAGTTATTCGATCCCATTTGGTCTATTTCTTTGCAAGCTTTTGATAGATCTTCACGACATGCCCCTTTGCATTTCCAGCCCAATGGTCCATGTCAGGAGCATCTGGGTCATCGGCGGCTTTTTGACGATCTTCTTAAGAGCATCTAGTAAGCCTTTGGCGTCTGCGACTTTAGATGCCTCAGGACGTTCAACGCCTGAATCTCTGCCCTTTGCTGGCTCAGTCCTGAGGCTACATTTCCCCTCATACCAACCCTCCAGACTCCCGTAATCCAGTCCCGAATCCTCGCTCCATAATCCATCTTCCCACATCTTTGCGCTCGACAAGCGATAATCTGCCGGCACTTTGACATAGCCGGCGCGAACCGGATTCCAGTGGACGTAAACCACGCCTGAACTTGGCGCGCCAAGTGAATAGGGCAAACTATGTAGCCAGCGCCAGCCTACACATCGCCTCAACCCCATATGGGATCGCGGCGTCGTTGAAATCAAACTCCGGCGCGTGAAGGTTCGGATAGACATCATCGGAGCTTGGATTCAGTCCGAGCCAATAAAAGCATGCTTTGGTCTTTGAGCCATAAAAGCTGAAATCCTCTCCGCCCATGACCGGTGTGACGGGCTTGGGATCCAGATTCCCGCTGAAATCGGACATCGCACGGCGGAATCGGGCTTCGGCTTCGGCGTCGTTAATGGTTACCGGGTACCCCGTCATCCACTCGATTCCGAAGGTCGCGCCGTGAGCCGCAGATAGGCCCTCTGCAATGTCAGTGAGACGTTGCATGGCCGTTAATCGCGTTGCATCGTTCAACGTGCGAATCGTGCCAGAGAGCTTGACCCAATCAGGGATGACATTGTGCGCGACACCAGCCTGAAACTCTCCACACGTGACCACCACGGCATCCAGCGGATTCACGGTGCGGGAGGCGATCGTCTGCCATGCCAAGACGATTTGACTGGCGATGACGATCGGATCGATGCTCGTATGCGGCATGGCGGCATGGCCGCCCTTGCCCGTCACCCGCGCGTGGAAGGATTCCGTGGCGGCCAGCATCGGACCCACACACGTGGCAACTTGGCCCAAAGGGACATGAGGGTTTCCATGAAGTCCGAAGATTCTGGCTGCAGGGTCCCCCAGTACCTTGCCCTCCAAAACTCCATCCTCGCACATCGCCTTGCCCCCCGCGCCGCCTTCTTCCGCAGGCTGGAAAAGGAGCAAAACGTTGTTGGGCCGCTCCGATAGCTTGCTGAGCGCGGTCGCCGCCCCCAACAAAACCGCCGTATGGCCGTCATGGCCGCACGCATGCATCACGTTGGGCGTCTGGCTCGCATACGGCTTTCCCGTGTTCTCCTGAATTGGCAGCGCGTCCATGTCTGCCCGAAGCGCCACCGTTGGCGCATTCGGGACCGTCGCCGGAATGTGAGCCAGCACACCCGTCCCCCGGGCCAGTCCCGCCCTGA
>CAMLEL010000376.1 GCA_946478935.1 uncultured Armatimonadota bacterium | reverse complement strand
ACTGATGGAGAAGAAGGGGCACTTCTTTAAACTCGTCGAGTCTCAAACGGCGATCAACGAAATCATCGGGATTGGTACCGGAGGATAATGTCCATGATTCTGGAAAGCCAGGTTGGAAAGGGATTGCCAGTACTGGAGACGGAGCGCCTCGTCCTCCGCCTTGCCAACCTGAATGAAGTGCCCAAGATCGTTCGGTACCTCCTTCGAAATCGGGAGCATCTACGACCTTGGGAACCGCTTCGAAGCGATTCCTACTTTTTGGAGTCGGCATGGCAGGGCGCTCCCGAAAGGGACCGTGCCGAAGCCCGCAGCGGACTTGCCTATCGGTTCAGATTGCTCTTGAAGTGTTCGGGCGATGCCAGTGAGGGAGACGAATTCATTGGCACGGTCAGTCTTCGGAACATTGTTCATTTCCCAACCTACTGCGGGACGATAGGCTATTCACTCGATAGGCAGTACGAGGGATTGGGATTGATGCTCGAAGCCGTTTCCGCCGTGGTGCGGTTCGGATTCGAGAGATTGAACCTACGGCGAATCGAGGCTTGTTATATGCCTTCGAACGTTCGGTCCGAGCGTCTCTTATCCAAGATCGGGTTTGAGATCGAGGGTTTGCTGAAGAGTTCCCTGGAGGTCAATGGTAGATGGGAGGATCATCGAATATGCGGCTTGATCAATCAACATTGGAAACGTCCTTGACCATTCGTGAGAGACGGGCGGAAGACGATGCCACTTACGCAAGGCTGCTGTCGAAAGTGATGACCGCGGCATATGATGAGGCTGCCCTTCGTGATCGACGCGAGCGATACTCCCACAAAATGTCCATCGAGAGAGTGGCGACTCTGGATGGCCAAATGGTCGGATTCGGCGAATTGTTCGAAAGCGGCGCAGGAGCCAACTGCCGCATCGTGGTGGATGAGCCTTTTCGAGGGCGCGGGATCGGGTCTTCCCTAATGGACAGCCTTCGGCATCATTCGTTGTTTGAGCGGCCGAAGGTATTCGGTCAGGTACCAGACAACGACAAGAATGCGATCTCTTTCGTGGAACGGGCCGGCTTCAAACTTCAAGCCCATGTATTCGAATCGTTTATCGATCCGAGCGAGTTCAACCTGCAACCGTTTCAGCCGGCAATCGAGCGACTGCAATCTGATGGATTGCGGATCGCGACCCTGGCTGAACTTGGCATGAGCCCGGAGAACCGCTACCGGCTCTGGGAAATCGAACACGTGACAGATCTGGACATTCCCGGCCTGGATCCAGATCAACTACCTTCTTGGGAAGATGCAAAGCGATCCTGGTACCAAGCCAGCTGGTTCAATCCTGCAGCCGAGTTCATCGCATTGGATGGTGATCGGTTTGTGGGGTTGTCCGGCGTTGCCGAAATGGCTCCTGGCACTTGGAGCATTCTTCATACTTGCACGTTGCGGGAGTATCGAGGGCGAGGAATCGCCACGGCTTTGAAAGCGCTCGCGACCAACTTTGCCAAACAGAAGGGATCGCGCCTTCTAAAGACCAATAACCATAGCGGTAACGCCCCTATGCTTTCAATCAACCGCCGATTTGGGTTTAAGCCATTGCCTGGCTGGCTCGAATATACAAAGTTTGCTGGAGGACAGCAATGAACACAGAAGACTTGAAGCTTTTTTATCGACCAAAGGACCGACTTCGAATGACTGTCCAGAACGACCAGACATACCTGACGGTAAAACCCGCTTGGTCTGCGCCGCTGACTCGTCCTGGAAAGTACCTCGCGTTGCTGAATGGAAAGGGAGAAGAAATCACCACGCTCGTAGACCCGAGCGAACTGGACGCAGAATCCAAGAAAGCCGTCGATGAGGAATTGCACCGTCGCTATCTGACGGCGACGGTCCATAGAATCATCCACGCCAAGAGCGAGTTCGGGGCCGGGTATTGGCATGTGGTGACAGATCGAGGTGAGCGTGACTTCGTGACCCAAAGCCTACAGGAGAATGCGCAGTGGCTCTCGCCGGTGCATTTAATGTTGATCGACGTCGACGGGAATCGGTTTGAGATCCCGGATGTATCCGCCTTGGATGAGCGCAGCCGAGCCTACGCCGAGGCGATGCTGTAGGTAAGCGGTTAGGTGGTTCGGTCTTTGGGATAGTTCGATTCAAAGTCGCAGAGGACTTTAGCTCCCGGCATTGGTCGCGACACCAAACGGCTTTCACGATCTGTCATCGTGCTTGTCCATCGCCTAGTTCTATTCCTCCGACTCTTCCTCTTCCTGGCCCTCGTAAGCCTCCCCGGCCTCCAACTCGCCGTCGTCCTCATCCTGGACAATGCGGGCGATGGAGCGCACGGTGTCACCTGACCCCAGGTTGATTAACTTCACTCCTTGAGCCACGCGGCCAGTGGTGCGAATCTCCTTGACCCGGAGGCGGATACCCGTGCCGCCGATGGTCATCACCAGCAACCGGTCCTCTTCCTCCACCACTTCGGCACCCACGATCTTGCCGGTCTTGTCGGTGCAGTTCATGGTCAGGATGCCAGAGCCGCCGCGACCTTGCAAACGATACTCGCCGAGCCCGGTGCGCTTGCCATATCCGTTCTCGCTGACTACGAGGAGTGTGTTCTCCTCATTGACCACCTCTGCGCCGACAAGCTTGTCTTCACGATTCGTGTCCTTGAACTTGATTGCTCGGACTCCACCGGCGGCGCGAGAGCGCGAAGTTGCGTCCTTTTCGTTGAAGCGGATGCTCTGCCCTTCACGGGTGATTAATATGACATCGTCGTTCCCGCGCGTCTTGAGGACCCAGCCCAGTTCATCACTCTCTTCGATGTCAAATGCCTTGAGCCCGTTGTTTCTGATGTTCGCGAAGGCGCTCATGGGCGTACGTTTGATCTCTGCCCAACGGTTCTCTCCCGTGCCGCGCGTGATCATCGTCAGAAAACCTTCGCCGCTGAGGTCCTTGACGCTTATGGTGGCCGTGACGCGCTCTTCGCCCACGATCTGGATATAGTTGATCACCGGCATACCCCGGGCGTATCGGCCCGATTCCGGAATCTCGTAAGCCTTGAGCTTGTACACCCGGCCCCGATCGGTAAAGAACAGA
>CAMLEL010000375.1 GCA_946478935.1 uncultured Armatimonadota bacterium | reverse complement strand
TCGCCCTTGCCCTGGACGTGCATTTCCAATGCAGCCAACAACACCATACGATCGGCCGGCGGTTCGATCGCCGCCACCAGGAGACCATGGTATCGACGGGTATTCATCGTGGCGACGGTACCCATCGAGTACCCTCCAATCCCGTTCGTAAGGAGCCACTCTCTCGAAGCTGAAACGGCTAGGTTCCGGCAGTCCTCTCCGGAAATGCGGTAGCTCACGAGCCCGCCGGAGCACCGCTTATCGTCTGGCGCGTGACGGGTTTAGTTCGAGTCTGCTTCCGGCGTTCCAGGATGCCAAGGAAGTCGTCCATCCGAAATCGAACTCCGAACGCATAATCGCTGGGAAAGGTTCGCCGGACGATAAATGGCTCCAAACAGCCAATGACTTGGCTGATCGAGAATTCTGTGTCATACCACTTACCCTTGTCGAAGTCGTACTTGGCAAGATAACCCAGCTTGGTTGGGCCAAGGTCCAGGTCTGTGCGCAAATGGACAGCCCGCTTGGAAACGAGTCGATCCGCTACAAAATCGGGTGTTCCCGCTTCGGATGCCAGAACATATGCCGCGCCCAGCCTCAACTGCGGAATCGGCTGGTAGATCAGGCCAGCTTGTCCTCGGGCCCATCCGAAGACGTTCTTTTCGCCGGCGATGCCGAAAAAATCAGCCCGAACGTCGCTTGCCAATCCTTGTGCCAGTTTGGTCGATGGCGCCTGCACCGTCAGCGAGCCAAGCGCTCGTTCGACGAATGGATCGCTTCCCCGCCGGATGCTCTGGACCCGAGCTTGCCAATTGAGACCAACTCCACCCACCGGACCACTCCGTTCGTATGCAACGTCGAGTGCCTTGCTGAAATCTTCACTGCGGTTTCTGGCCGATGAACCCGTGTTCCAAACGGATTGCACAGTGACCGAACTCCTGAGTTTGTTGGTGAAGCTCTGCGTTCGCTCGATACTCCCAACGCGGATACTGTCGAAATAAGACCATGAGAATCGCTCCAGCAATTCAGACCGGGCAGTGATCTTCGCGTTGGTCAGATCGGCCGGGAGGAATGAGTGCGCATAGGTCGCAGAATACGAGGGGTAGTCCCGTGGAAAACTTGAAAAATCGGCCAGAACGATGCTCTGATCGTCGACCAAGAATCCACTTTTCCAACTCACACCCAATCCTGCTCCGCGCTTGAAAGAAACCGCCGGTAGCTGCAGACCAGGACTACGTCGGTCCAAGGAAAATTGCCGATTGGGCAGGTTCCCCAGATCTTGGCCGAGAACTTCGAGGCGCGGCCGGTACAAGGTTCCTTCTTTGCCAGGCTCGATCACAACCCGTCTCGACTTGAGAACGAAGAGCGGGACCGGTCGTCGGCAGTTCGTCGCTTCAACGTTCAGAAACTCCCACCGATGCGGTTTGATTACAGCGATCTCGGCCTTGGCCGACATGCCACCAATCACCACATGGACGCGATCGGCGACTGCCAACTGTCCATCCGGGCCCTTTTTGGGCCCATACCAAACGACGAACGACTCAGCCGTCAGTTCGCCCTCTGGGTCCTCGACGCGTACATTGCCGCGTGCGATGGCGTACCGATCATTCTCTGCGTGGTGGATCTCGAGCCGGTCCGCAAATACGATCGTCGGCCCATACTTTGCAGCGACTCCGTCCGTGTAGGTGACGATCATTCGAACCGGATCGATCTCTTGAACCTTACCGGTCACCTGAAGCTCGTCCTCGAAGCTGGGCCCTTGCCGGGGAGGAGCAGTCTGCGCGGGAACGACCGGCGGTAAGTTCGGTGGCGTCCACATCCACGGCATTGCTGGGAGTGTACCGTTCAGTTTTGGCGTCTGAACTTTAGGGAAATCTAGACACGTCGTGTAGAATGATCGTGTCTCAAGTACAAGCGATGTTCGATACAAAGGTGTTCTCAGGATCGGTTGTTGATCAGGCGGCACAAGAGCGGCAATGGGTCGCACGTTGCCGCGAGGGTGACGAACATGCCTTGACGATGTTAATCGGCAGGCACCGAAGTCGCCTTGTAAGAACAGCCACGAACCTCCTCCGAGATCGCCATGAAGCGGAGGACGTCGCCCAAGAAGCATTCCTGAAAGGATTTCGCGAGATTCAAAAGCTGCGGGAAGATCGGGCCTTTTCGGGATATCTGTACAAGATTTGCGTTCGACTTTGCATGGACCGGCTTCGATTGAAGCGGGCCGAACTCACCGAGTTCGACAGCATCCAGCCCCACGAGGGCGGTCATGTCGAAAATCGAGTTGTCATTGCCAAACTTCTGGCCCAGTTGCCCTACGATCTGAGGACGACCCTTGTTCTTCGGGAAATGGAGCAGTTGAGCTATGAGGAAGTCGCGGAAGTGATGCATGTTCCCATTGGAACCGTACGATCCCGACTCCACACTGCGCGAGAGCGTTTCCGAAAACTCTGGATTGAGGCGGTAGGCGAGTGACATTCAGGAACTTTGGTTGTGGCAGATTTCGACGCCTGATGAACGAGAAGTTCGATAGGGAGTTGAGCAAAGGCGAGACAGATTTTATGGCGTCCCATCGGACAGGCTGCGACGAATGTCGCCGCGAAGAGGCCCATGGTGCCTGTGCGTTGAACATGCTTCGGCTCTCCTCAATTGGAGATGAGGACGTGGCTCCCAGTCTGGTATTTGAGGAGCGAGTCATTCGCCGGTTGCGGGTTCAGACCGCGCGGGAGTCCGTTCGATATTGGAGCCCGGCTTTCTTCGGCGCAGCAATTGCGGGCCTCACCGTACTGGCTGCCCTCCAGCTGGTTTCGAATCGCCAACTTGTGCCAAACGTCACGCATCCTGCTGGCGAAGTCCGCCTTGAACGTCCACAAGGCCGTTTGCCACTTATCGACCTCGATAAGCTCGATCGCATACGATGACGTCTTGGACGAGGGCGGTGCTTGGAGCCCTCGTCGGAGCGGTTCTCACGCTCCTGATTCATCCGACCTCGAGATCCTATTTGGCAGGACCCTTCCTCGAATCGCGCGATCTGATCAGCCAAAGTCGCGACGCATTGCCACTCTCGTTTCCGACCGAACTTCCTGTTCCTGACAAC
>CAMLEL010000374.1 GCA_946478935.1 uncultured Armatimonadota bacterium | reverse complement strand
TTACTTTGTGGAAGGCGAAAATGTCACTTTGCTTGGAGCAACCGAAGATCCGCACCGATTCGCCAAGAACTATTCAGGGCGGTTGTTAACGTTTGACGAAGTCAGATGGCTGGCTGTCGACAAGACCAGTCCAAGACCTGGCTTGACATGTCAAAACTGCTCGACCGAATTCGACCGTGACGGAGATTATTGGCGCCTCGTACACACGGCTGACCGGGAACTGAGCCTGCATCTGGACGAACCATTTGTCTTGCCAGATTGGCACCGAATTGCGCGAGGACTGCCTACCGTCGCCGACGAAGCCGCTTTCCATGAGAGCGTCCTGAACCAGATCAGAATCGAATACCGAACTGGGACAATCGGATTCGACTCGTCCAACGAAACGACGTGGAAGGGCCCTGCGACCAATCTCGAATCGGGACAAAAGGCCACACTGACCGTTGGACCGAACGAGATCTACTTCGGCGGCATCCTCCGAAAGTTCAGACTGCCGATCGATGCGGTTACCTATGCCAAGGCAAGCGGCAGAGAGATCATACTTGGCGTTAGCGCCGAACCCGATCCCATCCGACTTGAAGTCGAATCCGTGGACTTTACCGAACATCTCGAGTCGGGCAAGTACACCGTGGAACTCGGCGCAGAGGACTTGGCCGCTCGAATCAGCTTGATGCTAGAGCAGGTTCCGGTGGCGGAGAGGAACGGCGGGTAACGAAAGCAGTTCTCCCTGCACAGAAGTCACCTTTATCAGCCGATCCAAGATCACTTTGATAGATCCCGCAAGGGGGAAGGCCAAGATCATGCCCGGAAGTCCAAAGAGCGCGGCGCCAGACAGAATCACGAAGATATTGATGACTCCGCTCAGACCCACACTTCCGCCCACGACTTGCGGATAGACGAGCTGGTCGAAAATCATTCCAATGACCGCATATACAGCCACCACCAAGATTGCATAGGTCCAGGGTGAAGACATGGAAAAGGCGATGTTTCCAGAAATTCCGCTGAGTCCCAAGATCAGGAAGGTGATCCCGTAGCTGATGAATCCCCCGATGTAAGGGATGAGATAAAAGCCAGCGAACAAGAATGCTAAGAGAAACGCATACGGCACATTGAAAAACCACAAGATAAGGGCCGCCAGGGCCGCATACAATAAGTAGACCATTGCGACTCCGCGCAAGTAGCGAAGGAAGACCTGTACGATGTCGCTCATCACCGCGATGGTGCTCGCTCGGATTGACGGAGGAATCCAACGGGGCCCACGCCGGCGCAGATCCTCCATCTCCAAGAGCATCATAAAGACGATTAGCGGCACCAACAAAAGAGAAAACAGGCCTGAGGCCAGCGTGCCGAGGATCCCAAAAAATGATCCAAACGCCTTTCTTGCCGAGGCTGCAATCTGCTCTCGCCGGGGCTCAATAAACTGCTCGGTGATTTCACGGCGACTACTTGGGAGATCGAATCGATCCAAGTAAGGTTTGGCTTGCGCCAGGAGAATATCCACCTGATCTTGCTGGCTGTAATCTTGAGCCTGATTGACCGGATTCCACCGCACGAAATAGTTTTCCGATTCGCTGTCCGCTGTCAGGTTGGTCGTGAAAGTTTCGAAGGCTGACGAAGCAGTCGTGACTTGGCGAGCGACGGTCGGACCCGCAAGGATGCCGATGACGGTGAGCAGCAGGAAGAATGCGACGAACACCAATGAGACGGCCACGCCTCGGGAATAGCCGCGTAGTCGCAGTTTTCGGACGCTCGGCTCCAAGAGCGCCGCGATAATAAAGCTGATAATGAAGGGCAGTAAAATGCCCCGGACCAGATAGAGAAACACGAGCGCGACCACCACCAAGGTGACCCACAACGTAATTCTCCAACCCATATCCGAGGCAGTAAACCCTTAAACGCCCAGTTCTTCGACCGGTGACTGCGCTCCGCGTTTGGACCTTTGTTCGGCTACCCACTCTTCTGTCTTGCCTTTTAGTTCTTTGAATTTATTGGCAAGGTCCTCGCGAGTTTCCGTTCCCGCCTTCGGGGCGAAGAGTAATCCTGCGGCGGCGCCGATGATCGCGCCGAGTCCTACCCCGGCAAGCATGTACAAAACTACATTGGCTTCGTCTTTATCGTGGCTCATTGCTGTTCCTCCTTAACTTTAAGCTCCATTATGCCCATGTTTCGACAAAACTGCCAGTATTGGGCAGCTTATGGTGTTTATTCCGGACGAGGTACAGCCCTATGCTGTTCATTCGCCGGGTTTTAAGGCCCGTACACTGTTCCGCAAGTTAATGGTTGCGTTTCTTTTGAGCCCGTCATTCCCAGCTCTGCGAATGGCGCTGCCGCGCGTCGCCACATCCCAATCTTCTTTATCCAGATTCACCAGCTGCTTCAACTCAGGAAGCCTCGTGTGCCTCAGGAAATCTGGAACGATTGTCGTCTGCGCCCGGAGGGGCTGAGATTCCTTGGGCTGGTTAAAGGGGCAAACCTCCTGGCAAACGTCGCAACCGAAAGTCCAACCGCCCATTTTCGTGGCGAGGTCCGTTTCGATCGACCCTTCATGTTCGATGGTGAGATAGCTGATGCAGCGGCGCGCGTCAACCTGCCATCTTTGGTTTTCGAAAACAATCGCCCCGGTTGGACAGGCGTCGATGCAAGCTCGGCAGGTGCCGCAACCGCCGATTGCCGGCGAGTCGGGCTCGAACTCGATCGACGTCAGCAGGATGCCGATGAAGAACCAGCTGCCCCTTTGCGAGTTAATGAGCATGGTGTTCTTGCCGAACCAGCCTAGTCCCGCGAGATGGGCGAAGTCGCGCTCCATGATCGGCGCGGAGTCGACGCAGACTCGGTGTTGGCTGCCGGGGTGCTCAGTTTCCAACCATGCTTCCAGGGCTTTCAACTTGCCCCGGATCACCTTGTGGTAGTCGCGCCCGAGGGCGTACCGGGCGATTCGGGGCCTACCTTCGATTTTGGGATTGGGCTGGTTGTAGTTCAGAGCGACCGCGATCACTGACCGAGCTTCGGGCAGCAAGGTCCGCGGATCATGCTTGAGTGGGAGGTGCTCGGCCAGGTAGCCCATCTGGCCGTGCTTTCCTTCTGCGACCCACTCCGCGTATGC
>CAMLEL010000373.1 GCA_946478935.1 uncultured Armatimonadota bacterium | reverse complement strand
TGCTGAACAGCAACATCGACATTGGCAAGGCATCCGGAACGATGACCCTGCGAGACTTCGTCGGGGAGTTTCAGGCGAGCACGACCAAGATCAAGTCCTTGAAATTGGGTGCGAAGTCGATCGATCCAACCGGTATGGAAGCCGTTCAGCAGCCCCTTGGTCGTGGGATGTCGATGGGCTACAACATGCACACGGACGGCATCATGGGTTTTGAAACGATCAGCCATACGATCACCCAGATCAACTTCGAGAAACGAAAGTTCATCTTCTATCCCAAATCCTTCGATATCAACAAGCTGGTGCCGGACAACAAACGGACCTTTATGTGCAAGCTGCTCCCGATCGGGCACAACGCCATGGAGATGGAAGTCGTCGCCAAGAACGGCGGCAAAATGGTCCTTGCGCTGGACACCGGCAACGCGTTTTACGCCACAACTCACAAAGACACGCTCGAACGAATCGGCCTTTGGAAACTGGACCTGAAGCCCAAATTCATGAAGCAATCCGGCGTCGCATCAGGCTCAGTGGACAGCTGGTCAATCAGGATGAAGGACATATCAATTTATGGCGTTCCCGTCGCAGAAAGCATCTGGGACATCATTGACGCGCCATCCAGCTCAGCCGAAGGGGATGGAACGGTCGGCTTCGGATTTCTCAAAAACTTCAACATCACGATCGACTACGAAAAGCGTCGCGTATTCTTGGAGAACTGGACTGGAAAGGTTGCAGACGACATTGTCGGCGAAATTGGCATCGGAGCCTCCTACTTCAAGGAGATCGGAGGCGTTCAGATCTACGATGTCGTTCCAGAAAGTCCGGCCGCATTGGCTGGAGTCAAAGAGGGCGATATGCTCCTCAGCGTGGATGGAGAGGACCTCTCCAAGCAAGATTTCCGACAAATCGATCGGATGACCGAAGGTGCAGTCGGAACGAAAGTCAAGGTCGTTACATCGCAGCGGGGCGCCGTCAAGCGCTATGAACTTGAACGGAAAGCGCTAGTCAACGAAGTCCCGTAGCCACTCGGCAATCGCCGCGTCGAGCATCGCTTCTGTGAGCTTGCCCGTAAAGGTATTTTGCTGGCTGGGGTGAAAACTGGCGACAACCTTTTTGTCGCCAACCTTCGATACGATGCCATGGGTGAACTTAGGCGGTCGTGCTCCAAGTAGTCGGTGAACATGATTCCATGCGACTCCGCCGAGGCACAATATCGTCGAGAAATCTCGGATCTTGAGAAGCTGCCTTAAGTAAACGCTGCAGTTTTGGATTTCCTCAGGCAAGGGCTTATTGGCTGGAGGCGCACAGTGGCAGGAGGCGGCAATCAGCGCATCGTCCAGTTCAAGTCCATCGAATCGGTTTTCGGCGTGTGCCTGATTGGCAACTCCAGCCTTGGCCAAAGCGCGAAAAAGCCAGTCGCCGCTCCGGTCGCCCGTGAACATTCGGCCCGTTCGGTTAGCTCCATGTGCAGCCGGCGCAAGCCCCACGATCAACCGCCGGGCATTGGGGTCGCCAAAAATGGGAACCGGGCGACCCCAATACGTCTCGTCCATGAATGCGGCTCGCTTCTCTCTCGCCACCTGTTCACGCCATGCGACCAGTCGTGGGCACAGATGGCAGTTGATCAGCGTTGCGTTTAATTGTTCGAGATCATCCATTGGTTGCGAGGGAATTCAAGGTTAAGGAACAATGAGGTGTCCGTGCCAATTTACGAATACGAGCCAGAAGACCGTGATTGTTTGATCTGTAATGGCAGAAACGAGGTCATGCAGGCGATTAATGACGAGCCACTGAGATATTGCCCGACCTGTGGCCTGGAGGTTCGGCGCGTTGTCAGCCAGGTCACCTTCCAATTAGGTCGCGATGCAAATCCAGACAAGGCCTCAGCAAAGGGTTTTAGCACTTTCAAAAGGGTCGAGAAAGGCAAGTGGGAGAAGATTGGTGGTGAGGGACCTGACATGATTGTAGGCAGCAAAGAGGATATCGCGGCTGTGGAAGCAGAGTCCAAACCCGCAAAACGAGTCATAGACTTAGATGATTAGTGGATCCCAAGAGATTCTTCGAAGCCAGCCATGACATTCATGGCATGAATAGTCTGGGCTGATCCGCATTTCCCATGTTCATCGCCGAGAACTTGAATCGTGAGCAGACTTGTGTCGTCTCCTGGGGAATACCGGACTCGGTAAACGGCATGTGGCTGATTCTGGACCAATTCTGGCTCCCACGATGAATCATCGTCCCGGCGAACATAGAACGCCCGTCCATAGCGCTCTTCATAAACATCGTCGATCTCCGACCAATCCGCTGGGGTTGAAATCACGGCCATAGCAACCACAGCTCGCACTGTGCCGAGCTCCCTTTGCTCGTAGTGGTAGGTGACCCCGCCCTGCCAGCCAGCCGTTTCCAAGAATCGCTCCAAAAGGTCCGGATTGGCAGGCACTGAGGAAATCACCGTCGGGGGTTCCAAGATCATCCCCGCCCATGCGAGCGGTCCGAGTGCGATCAATGCAAGCGTTGAAGTCGGATCGGCCACCGACATGCTCTCCGCGCATACCATGGGGTTGTTGTCGATCAGCTCGACCAATCCTGCTACTTCCTGCGAAGGGTCCGCCACATACACCGAGCGCTGTTGAACTCCAACTTTGAAATCGACCCCGGAGTGACTCCCCGGCTCCACTCGCGCGACCCTGGGATGATTTCGGAGCAGTTCAAGCGTCCGCTCATCTGAGGACTGCGCGAGTTCGATCATTGGCGGGAGATGGCGGCAGTGACTCTGTAGCTGCTCGCAGCGCCATTGGGTCCGGTCATGGCCAAATTCAGGTTCATCGTGCTCTTCAAAAGGGAACCATCAGAAAGCAGCAAGAACATGGTGCCGGTGCCTGCCGCCTGGCCACTGGTTTTGATTCCGAGTTCCGCCGCCGACTTGCCACCAACGTTCTTGATTCCCTTGAACGTGTAAGTAGCGGTGACCTTCTTGGACCCTTGCCCAGGCACCTCGATCGGAGCGGACGCCGTCCATGTCTGACCAACTTTTATCGGCTTTTCCGGCAGCGATGGCGTGACTTGCTGGCCAGAGCCAGCATTTCCAATGAGTCGCCCGCGCGAGTCAAG
>CAMLEL010000372.1 GCA_946478935.1 uncultured Armatimonadota bacterium | reverse complement strand
AATATGGCCTCATAAGTCTCCTCTGCATAGGGTAGCACGGCACGCGGAGCCGGTGTGTTAAGCAGACATTGGCTCGGGACCTTGGGGGGTCTTTTGCTCCTTATGCAGGTTCAATGACCGGTAAAATGGGGATGCGCTGCGGACGACCGCAATCCGCTTTTGCCATTGCCGGGACGGCCCAGCATTCGATCCCAAAACTGGAGAAAGAAATGTCCTGGGTGTATCTCTTCATTGCCGGACTCTTGGAAATTGGCTGGGCAATCGGACTCAAACAATCCGACGGTTTCACCAAGCCGCTTCCATCGATCCTCACGATCGTGCTGATGATCGCAAGTTTCGGTTTCTTGTCGATTGCTGTTAGGGAGTTGCCGATCGGCACCGCATACGCAGTCTGGACCGGAATCGGCGCAGTCGGCGTTGCTGCGGTTGGCATCATCTTCTTGCATGAGCCGGCAGGATTCTGGCGTGTGGCCTGTATCGGCCTGGTGGCAATTGGAATCGTTGGTTTGAAGCTACTTTCCAAATAGGCGAACGGTCCGAGTCGCCACGACCTCGAATCCATAATGGAAGAATGAGCTTTTACAAGTCGGTGGTGAGGCCCCTGATGTTCATGCTTCCCGCCGAAACGGCTCATAACCTGGCGATGTCGGTGATATCGCGCGGATGGGTGCAGGCGCGTTCCTTTACCCATCCTATTCTCGCTCAGACGCTGTTCGGCCAGGAATTCAGGAATCCAATCGGACTTGCGGCTGGGTTTGACAAGCATGCGGTCGCTCTGAATCACTGGCATCGACTGGGATTTGGATACGCAGAGATTGGCACCGTTACGTGGCATCCCCAAGGTGGCAATCCACAACCCAGGCTCTTTCGCATCCCCAGTCACCAAGCGCTGATCAATCGATTCGGATTCAACAATGAAGGTGCGCGGATCGTTGCAACTCGGCTGGCAGCGTCCCGACCCAGAGTGCCGATCGGAGTCAACCTGGGCAAATCGAAAGTCACCGAGCTTGCCGATGCGGCAAAAGACTATCGGGACAGCTTTAAGCTCCTCCACCGGAATGGGGCGTACTTCGTCGTAAACGTCTCGTCGCCAAATACTCCGGGCCTGCGTTCACTGCAAGAGCGCGGACCGTTGATGGAGATTCTTACTGCCTTGAAAGAGGTCGACCCAGCCAAGCCGATGTTCATCAAAGTCGCTCCTGACCTTGAATATGACGCGTTGGACGAGTTGGTCCAGGTTGCGGTCGATTCAAAGATTGCGGGCATCATCGCCACGAACACGACGATTTCGCGCGAAGCGATTCCAAGCGGGGTTCGTAATCGAGATGAAGGTGGGGGCTTGTCGGGTGTACCTCTGAAAAACCGGGCCGACATGGTTTTGCGGCACCTTGCCAAGGCTTGTGGGGCCGACATGGTCCTAATTGGCGTGGGCGGCATTGCAACGGCGGCGGATATGTTTGACAAGATCGCTCTTGGAGCACATCTTGTTCAGGTCTACACCGGCTGGATTTACGGCGGCCCTCAGTTCGTTCCAAATCTGCTTGAGGATTTCGTATCGCTTTTGGAAAAGCATGGGATTAAGTCATTGGAAGAGTTGCGCGGCTCGGCCTTGTAGGGTGTTTGGTTCTTTGTAGTTTCCGTAACTAGGACACCCTTGTCGCACGCCCGGTTTATTGTGCCAGGAGTGTCGCACCTACCGAGATGGCACAAAACTCCAGTCTTTTTCGCCTATCCTATGTGCAATTCATAAATAGGTGGATATGGCCGAACGACCTTCGATGATCATTCCCGTCCCGAGCCAACGTCAAGTACGGGACTTTGCGGTCAAGGCGATCATCGTGGTGATCGTCCTCTACCTGGCGTATGTCGTCCGTTCGATTTGGATTCCGCTGGGACTTGCCTTTTTGCTGGCAATGGTCTTGGACCCAATCGTCGACCGCATGGAAGTGAGAGGTTGGAACCGGACGAGAGCCTCTGCATTCATTTTTTTCAGCTTCTTGGTCATCGCCATCGGTTTGACCATCCTTGCCTTTCCCGCTATCGCACACCAAGCGTCAAACCTGCAAGAAGGCGTCGAGCGTTACTTCCCAGACACCACTCGTGCCGGACTCAAGCGATCTTTCACCGAACTTGGAATGACACCGGGGGTGGCGAACGCCGCTGTCACCGTTGCGGACAGTGTTCGCAAGGGCCTGACCCAATCTTCGGGATGGCTTTCCGAGTACGGGTTGGCGATGGCGACGAACATCGTGTGGATCGTCATCATTCCTATCGTCGCGTTCTACTCGTTAAGGGACTTCCATTTGATCCTAGCCAAGGGCCTTTTGTTGGTTCCCTCATCGAAGCGCGACCTGGTACAAACGGCGGTCACTGAGATAACTGCCATTTTCGGTCGGTACCTGCGCGGATTGGCGATTGTTTCCATGTTGAATGGAGTGGCCACGGGGATCATGCTTGCGGCGATGCGTATCCCTGGCGCACTCCTGCTGGGAGTCATCTCGGCATTGCTCTATAGCGTCCCCTATGTGGGTGCGGTGCTTACCATCCTTCTCACCGCAGCGATCGCCTTCGTCGGCGCGGGACCTCAAGCGATGCTTGTCGCCGTGATTGCGAGCTTTGTCCTGCATCACATCGTTTTCGACCAGATTATCACCCCCAAGATTCTGGGTGATCACGTTGGAATCCACCCGATTCTCAGCATCGTCGCATTATTGGTGGGGAACCTCTTGCTGGGCATCGTTGGGATGGTCCTTGCAGTTCCGATTGCAGCCTGCATTCAAATCGCGGTCCTTGCCGTTCAGCCAAAGCTCAAGCATGAAATCGACATTCCGGCACCGACTAACGGCGAGGATATCGACACGGTCGAATCGCTGGAAGAGGAGATTCGAGAATCGCACCAGAAGGTCGATGCCGCTTCGGACCTACATGCGGCTGTCGCACAGGCTGTCGAAACAGTGGAGGGCGCGGTTCAAGAAGACGAAGTGTCCTCAAGCGAAACCGGGCCCAAGGAGCCTTAAAGGAGGGCAGCGCCATATACTCCGGCGCTGTCTCCAAGCTCTGGAGCCAGCAGCCGAATTGGTGGCTCAGGGTTGAAGATGTGTCGCTTGGCCGCTTT
>CAMLEL010000371.1 GCA_946478935.1 uncultured Armatimonadota bacterium | reverse complement strand
TCCGATGGCATAAGCACCCGGCCCCGAAGCAACGATGGCGTGAGTCCGCTCAAACGGTAAGTGAGTTGTGGGCACCCACTCCGAATCCAATCGGAGTGGGGATCCCACGAGGCAAATGGCGATCGCCCAAATCATCGAGAGATTTGGATCTCTGCCCGATTATGCGCGTGGTCGAAGAGGATTACAGAAACGACGGTTTGCCGGTTCAGCTTTAGTCGGTAAACACCCTTCTCGACAGATTCTTCCACCTCAATTTCTTCACCGTCGGCCATGACCGCGATCACTCGAGCCAAGCCGGACTCGGAGCGGATGACAAGTTCGCCCCGTTCCACGAACGCTTTGCCTTCTGGCGCGCTTCGATCGACTTCATAGGAAGTGGATGTCTCAATGGTGGAGCCGTCCTTTCGAAGACCAATCACGCGAATCTTGTATTCGCCTTCCGGAGCCGTGGCGGGAATGTCGTAGCTTCCGCCCCAGAACCCGTCCTGTCCCTTGCGCAGTTCGACCTTTCTGCCATCCGGTAACAGGGCGTAGGCTTCGATTGCCTCAAGCATTTGTATGCGAATCTCCGGATCTCCTCCGCCCGTCCGATTCCAGTTTTGCTGGCGCTGATTTTGCCAGGCACGTTCACGTCTGGCCCGCTCAGCCTCCTTTCGCTTAAATTCGGCCTCTTTTTCCTTAAAGAGCTTCATCTGCTCTTGCGGTACTGCGAGCAGCGCGGTCTGGGTCGAGGGGACCTGATACTTCATGCTGAAGTCCAAGACTGCCTTTCGAGTTTTGAATGGCTTCTGAACCAAAGTCTGGTGAGCCCAGAGCTTGGCTGTATCCGATCCCTTGGCATTGGCTTTGATGCGTTGAACATCCTTGCCAACCGTCTTTCGGTTTTTCGTCGTCTGAACGCTGACCGTGCCGGGACCCTTTCGTCGACCGATGAACCATCGAGCCGCAACGTCGCCCTGTTCAGGCTTTGCCCAGCGCACGTTTCGAAGTCCGCGCAACTTGATCGCCTCTTGCTCGCTGCCGCGACGCACCAGCCCAGCCACGTAGACCCAGCCGTCGTCGAACCGCTGTGCATAAAGCTCCATATCGAGCGGCTTCTTGAGGTCGTAATCGATCATATAGGTCTTGGTAGTACCGTTCTCACGCTCCGAGATCGTCTCCGGCGCATAGGAGGTGACATCAGTGGTGAACGGAACGCCTTCTTCGAACGTGGGCGTTGGAACAATAAGAGCCTCTTCATGCGGTTGGAGGAAACCAACCGAGGTCAGCTCGACTCGCAGGTCGTGGCCGACGGCCAACGGATAGATCTGTGCATGGTAACTGCTGGGCGCAGTCTGAACCATAATGCCGGGATCTTCATTTCGACTCGTAATCGCGGTGTAAATGAACCAAGCCTTGTTCTTGTCCATTAACACGCCGGGAACATATTCGTGCTTGTACCAGTAGGCAAATCCGCCGAGGACGCCGCCCCAGTCCAAGCTAAACCATACTGACGCCTCGGTGAGCTTGGTAAATGGATTCTCAAACGTGAACAGCGTCTTCTGCCGGACGATCGGGCCCATTACTTTCGAGTCCGTTCGGACGCTCTTGAGCTTGAACGCCTCACCGGTATCTCGATTGTAAACCCGCTCCAAATGCTGGGCAACACCACTCGAACAGACTGCCGCAAGTGCAGCCAAAGCACAAGAAAATCTCATGCAACACCTCCTGTGGGCTCCGACGCGCAAGTGTTGGCCGCGTTGCGAGGATTTTCAAAACTGTCCGCTGAAGCCCGGACTGGCGATTCTAAAGGGCCCCAAGGTCAACCTCGTGCGTCTGCCATAATCGAACCTGAGGGAATCCCAAGAAAAGATGAAAGTAGCCATTATTGGAGGAGGCGGCCGCGTTGGATCGGACGCCGCATTTGTATTGCAGCTGGGCGGTATTGTCCGCGAGATCGCGCTGGTCGACATGAACGGCGACATGGCCGCCGGGGAGGCGCTTGACCTGCGCCACGGCGCCGCGCTGACCGCCAACCAGAAATTCACCAGTTCTGCGGAGTACGACATTGTAAACGGCAGTGACTGTGTCGTGATTACTGCTGGTCTGCGACGCAAGCCCGACGAGAGTCGATTGGAACTCATCAACCGAAATGTGGGGCTCTTCAAAGGAATTCTGGATTCCCTCAAGGGCGTCAAGCTGAACGAAGGCGCGACGATTGTCGTGGTCTCGAATCCGGTTGATATCCTGACTCATCTAGCCGCCCAAAGCGGCATTCTTCCGACGTCACAGGTTTTGGGTCTTGGCACGGTTTTGGACACGTGCCGTTTCAGATCTCTTCTAGCTGATCACTTCAACGTCAACGCGCTCGACGTCAAGGCGTTGATTCTCGGTGAGCATGGAGACTCGATGGTGCCGATCTTCAGCTCGGCGACTGTCGGTGGAGTGCCGTTGACATCGATTCCGAATTATCAGGCGGAGGTTCAAGGCGTCTTCGAGTTTACGCGCAAGTCAGGCGCCGAGGTCATTCGATTGAAAGGCGGCGCTGGGCGGGCCGTTGGCGTTTCTATTGCCGAGGTGGTCCACGCGATCGCACTGAACAGCGAGGCTGTCCTGCCCGTTTCCTCTTTGCAATCCGGCAAGCTTGGCATCAGCGACATCTCTCTGTCGTTGCCTACGAAAGTCGGGCGAAACGGAGCAGTCGAGGTATTGGAGCCCGCGGTCAGCGAAGGTGAACGAGAGGGTCTCCTGGCATCGGCGAAGAGTCTCAAAGACGTCTTGGCTCAGATTAGCTAAATACGAGCCGCCGCCATGCGCCATTCGGTGCATGGCGGCGACGGTTCCTGTAGAATGCTCACCATGAGGTTGTGGCAGGCGATTCTGATTGTAATTGCGGCCCTCGTGATCGTGGTTGGGTGCAAGAGCGGGAACTCGCCGGCGGGCGTCTACCGAATCGAGCAGGATGGTGGCTTCTTTGGCGAGGGCGCGGAAAAATTCGAGTTGGAACTTAAGAACGATCAGTCTTTTGAGTTTGGCGTTGGCAATCTCTCCATGGGAAAGGGAACTTGGTCCAGTTCCGCAGACCGCGTCAAGCTGAACTGGACGCAGGGAACATTGGGTGGTGGTAAGGCGGGGGTCG
>CAMLEL010000370.1 GCA_946478935.1 uncultured Armatimonadota bacterium | reverse complement strand
GATGGTGGCATGCGAATTCCATTAGGGCCGGTCCTGCTTTCCTCCGATGGAAAGCGTGGCTTCGCTCCATTCGACAAACTCGCACCGTCGAGAAGGTCGGGTATCTCTGCCGTCGAGTTTGCATCAAGTGCGTCATGGGATATCCCGATTCTTCAGTTGAATGGCGCCCAAGTAACCGCCGTGACAATGCGTCAGTGGCGAAATCTCGAAGGATTTGAGCCGAGTCTCGCCATCGCAATGAGCGCAAAAACAAAGACTTTGGCAGACTTCAAGCTAGTAGATGCCCCCGACTACGAGCATGTGCTCATTGCGCACGTGGCAACTCCGCCGAATTCGGGTGAAGAGCGGCCCCGAGGCGGCGCAATGACCAACCTGGCAATTGATCGAATTGACCCTATCGCAAACAAGGTAGTAGCAACTGATAGGCGAGCGGTAGCTTGGCTGAAAGATAGGAATGCCGACCGTTTCTTGATTCCAGACGAGACGACGAGGTATTGGCGGATTGGCCGTGAGGGCGCACGGTTCGGTCCTCTGCCTCCAACCTTGGTGCCCATCCACCTGGATATTGCCGCGGACTTGCTAGTGCTAGCCGTCGCATCAGGAGTACCTCGAAGCTACAACTCAGTTGAGTTTTGGCGCGTTAGTAAGGGCAGCCGTATTTCAACACTTGGACCACCTCCTGGATATGGGTCTGGCGCGTTTGCCTGGCATACGGCGTTGTTGCCAGGGGGTCGGCTTCTTGCTTCCTTTGTACCTTCAGAAGCGAATGCAGGCTATGAGCATCGGTTGTGGTCTGCCACTGCCGACCGTGCCGAGTGGGAAGACTGCGGTCCGTTTAAACTCCACGGTTCGTCAAACTCGGGCAGGGTCCTGTTCTTGCGAAAAGCGCCGCCGGGCACGCTTGACCTACTCGTTTGGCCACGTGTTCCATGAGAGAAGCCTCAGTACGATTGAAGAGACACCGTTCTGCAACCGATGGTCTAAGAGGGACGGACTTGGAACAAGACAGAGGCGAAGTGCTTCGAACCTTAAAGGAAGGCGCCGATCGCGCCCGCGAAGTTGCGAGCGAAACGATGGCCCAAGTCCGAAAGGCAATGCATTTGCCGTAGTTATGAAAAACAAGATAAAGGCGATCTATTTCGATCTGGACGACACGCTCTGCGCTTACTGGGCGGCATCCCGAAAGGGACTGCGAGCGACATTCGAAGAAAGCGGTTTCAACGGCGAAACGGAAAAGGCGTTGGAAGCGTGGCGAACGGTGTTCAAATCGTTTTCGCCTGAAGTGAAGCAGTCGCACTGGTATGAGCGTTACCTGGAAACCGGCGAGCCGACGCGCACCGAGCATATGCGGCGGATGCTAAACGAAATGGGGATTCCCGACGATAAGCGCGCGGCGGCACTAAGCGAACGTTATGCATTTTTCAGGGACAAGAACCTCTGCCTTTTCGACGAGGCACCGGAGGTTCTTTCCTTTTTGGAAGGCAAATACAGGTTGGGATTAATTACCAACGGCCCCGCAGATATCCAACGGCAGGAAATTGCGACGCTGGGGATCGAGAAGTATTTCGACCAGATATTGATCGAGGGCGAATTCAAGATTGGAAAACCGCACTTGGCCATTTTTGACGATGCGCGTAACAAGTGGGGCCTCGAGCCGGATGAGATGCTTTTTGTGGGCAACGCTTTCGAGCACGACGTGCAGGGCGCGAAGAACGCCGGTTGGCACGCGATTTGGGTGAACAAGGACGGCGAGACCAACCCCGGCACCGAACCGCAGCCCGATGCGACTATCACGGATTTGTGGGAAGTTGTCACGTGGCTTGGCCTAGAAAAGCCGAGCGAGCGGAAAGCCGTCGGCAGATAAAACAACCAAAGCCCGTGTCCCTTGTTGCTGGATCTAAAAGAGCGTGCCTTGGCTCGGCAAACTGGATTCCAACTCACTCGCCAATTCTTCAGCAGAATCGAAAGGCGGGCTGCCAGGCCGAGAGCACGATTGTCGAAGTTGTTCCCCATCCCAGTTATACTGTGAAGCGAATTTTCCCTGCAAGTCGCAAAACGATTCAACGTCAAGGGGCGGCTCTTCGCTTAGCGGAAAGTTCGCAGTATCACGTCGTCCTTGCGGCGAAGGAGCCAGTACTTATCGTTTGCGCTTTTACCTAGCAGAATGTCATTGGTAATAGGCTCCCACTTGTTGCCACGCGCAACCAGGAGTTTCCCGCTTCCTTGGAAGTACACCTCGCCCCGAGTCATCCAGTATCTGCCTTGCTCCTCAGGAATTTGCAGTAACCTCATGGACCGACTGCGTGGATGATATATGGCGATGTTGTCTTGTTGATGCAGCGCGACCACTCGGCGCGTCACGGGATCATAGCCGAGAGGATGAAGGATCTCAGGCAGTGCGACCGTCGATCCACGATTCACACTCCTGGCAGTAACAGCGTGGCAGTCTAAATAGAATCTCCCTCCAACTTTGCGAAATCCCCAAATTTGATCTTTGACAGACGGTTCGCGTGTTGCATACCATAAATAGGTGCTGGATAAAACACGATTCGGCTTTGGCCCTCTCTGATCCATATTGATTTCAGATATGAACGCCCCTGCGGACGTTGTGTATTGGACCGTCAGGGCGGTAGCGCTAGTTCCTCCGATTACGTCAATGCTGTAGCTCTTAAGGTTGCGACTCGGGGCCTTCGCATGAGCGCTCTGACTCATTGTCAAGCTCCAATCTTTTCCGTCGATCCGACGGAACACGATCACCTCACCGACCTTGCTGTCCTGGCTTGCAGTAGAAAATCGGTTCAATTCTCTGAATAGGGAAAATATAGTGTTGCCATCGTCAGTAATAACAAACTCGTAGCTTGTTCGATAAAGTGGCGAGGCGGCGCGGACTTCTCGACTAAGGGCGGCGTTCTTCACCGTCGTATCTTCGTAGGCACCAATCCAGAGATCTGGCATAGCTGTAATTAGCAAAATGGCTAGCATCATTCCTCCTTTTAGGGATGTGTCCTTAGGTCAACGCGGGACAATATGAGCATGTAAGGCATCGTCGCTGAACCACCATTTGCAACGGCTATGTCAATCGCAATTGCTGATTGCGGAGGCACCACATGGGCCGGTAACGTGGTC
>CAMLEL010000369.1 GCA_946478935.1 uncultured Armatimonadota bacterium | reverse complement strand
GATCAGAAGAACCCCATTGGCTGGTTCGATATGAGCTGAGTCGTGGCGTCGATGGAGTCCATTGGAAGCGACACGTGATCGATGAGGATTCGGGAGTCGGTACACAGTTTATCGTTCAAGATGTCACGGGAGATAATCTCGTCGACATCGTTACTGCAAACAAGAACGGCGTGTTCCTTTTCATTCAACGGGCATAACATCGGGAAGCGCGATAGAATGAAGCTTCCAAATCGGCAGTAATCCTGTTACCATTTCGGCGCTTCGAGCGTCTATTGCCTAAAACGGGTAAGGAGATTCGCGTGAAAAGACTGACTATTATCACGGTCTGTTTTATTTTTGTGTCTCAACTATTTGCACAGGTCGGTGGTGGCAGCGCTGCGTACGGTAACCAAAGAGGTCAGTCCGGCGCTGAAGCCGCCCGAGCAGCTGAGTTAGCTAAACGAAACTTGGGTTCCAATGACGGAAGGTATGTAGATGCCAGCGTCCTCATGAATGTCGAGGCAGATGAGTATGTCGCATTGTTCGGTATCAATCAAGAGGGCAAGACTTTAGAAGAAGCGCAACGAAAGATGGATACCGCTATTCGTCTATTCACGGCCAGCCTTACCCAATTGCGCATAGCACCGTCCGATTCTCACGTTGATTTCGTTGCTCAAAACCGAATCTACGGCTATGACACATCAGAACAGAATGTGCTTAAAGAGGTCGTCGTTGGATTTGAGGTTAAAAAGAACGTTGCGGTCCGATATAAAGATAAAACGATGCTCGACAGACTCACCGTTGCCGCATCGAAAGCCGGCATATTCGATCTGGTGAAAGTGGACTACATTGTGCTCGATCAAGCTCTAATCCGGCGGCGGTTATTAGAGGAAGCAGCAAAGGTAATCAAGGGCAAGATTGCGGATCAGGAGACGATTTTGGGAATCAAGACCGGTCAACTCAGCTTGTCCGTGCCAGGATCTGTAAGCGCCTATTATCCGGTTGAGATGTACGATTCCTATGTGGCGCAGGAGTCCGAAGAGATGCTCGGCTATCGACCCAATGTGAACATACAAAGGGCGAGAAAGCCACGGACGTTCTACTACAACCCCCTTAGCCCCAAAGACTTCGACTCGGTCATCGACCCTGCACGAGTCGAGCCTTGCGTGCAGTTCACAATCTACGTCAGAGTCAAATACTGATCGGAGCTGGGCTCAGAATCGAAAGTCCCGAATTTCACGAATAGATTGGGAATTCACTGGGCCCAGAAATAATCAGTTGCAAAGGTCTCGTAAGATGCACATGGCGCATTTTACAGATGCGCCGGGAGTGAAAGGCAGATGCGATCTGAATCCAACGTTAACCTTCGCCGGGCTGTTCGCCCTGGCTTGCTAGTTTTGGCCGCCGCAATTCCATGGGCTGGGATGGTCATCGCCAGTCCGTCCCAAGATGGCCACCGAAGGCGAACCACCGATCCCCCGGTCTCATCGAAGGGCAAGCTTGGACAAGATCTCTTTTTGGCAGTGGGTCGACGAGACTTGAATGAACTGAAGCGACTGCTATCGATTGGCGCCGACGCGAATTCCCTGAATGGTTTGGATTTGACGCCGCTGGACCTTGCCGCAGCGTCGCACCAGCCTGACGTCATGAAGACCCTGATGTCCGCTGGCGCGAAATTGAACTTGGATTCACCGTATGGTAATGCCTTGACCTTTGCCGCAATGACGGGTCATGCGGAGGGTGCGCGTATCCTTCTTGCCAAGGGAGCCGACATGAATGCGTCCCGTGCCGATGGTGGCACCACGCTAATGATGGCCGCTCAAGCGGGCAATCCAGACTTCATCGCTGAGCTTGTCAAACGGAAAGTCGATGTCAATCAGCCCAGCTACAACGGTTCGACCCCACTGAGCTATGCCGCTCGAATGGGACACACCGCCGTTGGCGAAATGCTCCTGGATGCAGGCGCAAAAATCGACGTGCAGGATGGCGAAAAGGAAACGCCGTTGATGTTGGCGGCCAAGGCTGGCCACACTGATTTTCTCAAGATGCTCGTCAAGCGCGGGGCCAAAGTGAACGTGCGAAGCGAAAGGGGTTGGACACCGTTGATGTTGGCTGCAGCCTACGGTGACTCAGTAGAAGGTGTGCGAACTCTGATCGCCGCCGGTGCGAACATCCAAGCCAAGGATTCTCAAGGATGGACGGCTGGGACGATCGCCGCCGCTCGCGGATACAACGAGATCGCCGAACTCTTGGGAGTCAATAATCCGAGCGCGAAAGTTCGCGATCCACGGCTCGCTGCTCAAAAAGGACTCGGTCTGTTGGAACGGTCGATGACCTCATTCAACCAGGGGACCGCTTGCATTTCATGCCACCAAGAAGGTCTTGGCCGAATGGTCACAGCCTCAGCCAAGCTCAAAGGTATGGCCATCGATTCGAAGCTTGAAAAGGCCCAGGTAGGTCGACTGCGGGGCGCAATGGGTGCACTTCGGCCGCTCAATGAAGGAGCGTTGGTCAACCCAGAAGTGATGAAGCAGGTTCCGCTCATCGAGATGAACGAGGTCAACTCTGGTTATGGCTGGATGCTGATGGGGATGGCCGCTCAAAACGACACCGCCACCGCTTCAACAGCAGCAATGGCAATGGTTCTGGGTCGGCAGCAGTCGCCCGAAGGAAGTTGGACATTTTCTTTGCCGCGTGCGCCGATGCAGTCGAGCCCCTTCACGCACACCGCCATCGCGATTCGATCCCTTCAAGCCTACGGCTCCCGCGCTATGTCGAATGAGACGCAAGGGCGGCTCGAGAAAGCTTCGGAGTGGCTCAAAACCGCACCCGCGGAGTCCACCGAAGATCTGGCGTTTCGGCTGATGGGCATGAAGTGGGCTGGCATTCCCAAAGCTGACCGTCGAAAGGCGATCGATGAACTGCTGGCCGGTCAGCGAGCTGACGGAGGTTGGGCTCAGCTGCCAGGTATGCATAGCGATGCGTATGCCACTGGCGAGGCTCTCTATGCGCTTGGGATGTCTGGCGCTATCGAGACGAGTTCCGACGTGTATCGACGCGGATTGAACTATCTCCTCCGAACCCAGGATGCTGACGGATCATGGTTCGTGAACAAACGCGCCATTCCGGTGAACAACTACTTTGATGCAGAATTC
>CAMLEL010000368.1 GCA_946478935.1 uncultured Armatimonadota bacterium | reverse complement strand
CTGTCAGCACTGTTCGACGGGCCAGTAAGGCTGTTCTAACTGTTAGGCAAGCGCCATCGGCATGATGACGCAAAAGTAATCGCCTTCTGTGTCCACCGGGCGGAAGATTGCCGGCCGCGAACTCTCCGTCATCTCGATCTTGACCCCAGGGCCCTTGATCTGTGACAGAGCGTCCTGAACGTACTTGCCGTTGAAGGCGATTTCGACGTCACCGTTGTCAGCGACCATGGCAACTTCTTCTTTGGCTTCACCCTTTTCTTCTGATCGGGCGGCAATCATAATCTGGTCTTCCGCCCCCCGAAATCGAACTCGGTTCGCATTATCTTTGGCCAAGATCATGGTTCGCTTGACCTTTTCCGCCAACTGGTCGACTTCGACGCTCCAGGTCCGGGTCGATTCACTCGGTACAACTCTTTCCCAATTCGGATAGGCTCCGGCCAGCAGTTGGGACACAACTTTGGCGCCACCTGCTTCGACGCCCAACCGGCCTCCACCGAAGCTGATGGTAACCGATTCCTCATCGGTCACTGGGAGGGCTTTGATCGCTTTCAATGCTTTCTCAGGAATGACCGCCGTAATTCCGCTGCCAATCCCCGGCTGGTCCAGCTTCTTCACTGCCAAGCGGTGGGTATCGGTTGCAACCAGGGTCAAAGTGTTTCCGTCGTAGTTGAAGAGCACGCCGGTCAGTATCTGGCGATGCGTGTCCGTTGAGACGGCATAGATAACGGAATCGACTGCTTCTCGCAAAGTGCCCATAGGCAAAGAGAGTTCGCCTTCACCACCGAAATTGGGTGGCTCCGGAAAGTCGGAGGCATCGAGCGTCTGAAGTCTGTACTCGGAAGCTCCTTGTTTTAACAATGCACCATGACCGTCAAGCGTGTTCAGCTGCAGATCGCCATCGGGGAGGGATCCAACCAACGCCGTAAGCAGGGAAGCCTGGAGGCAGACTGCACCCGGCTCACTGACCATGCAAGCCACGTTTCGCTCGACCCACATCTCACCATCGCAGCCCAAAACTCTCATTCCGGCATCGTGGGCTTCAACTTTTACGAATTGCAGGATATTGACTGACGTCCTCACACTGGAGGCAGCCGCAGCCATTGCGACGGCATCGTTGAACTCTTTTCTTGGGCTGTCGAGCTTCATGGTTGTATTCGTAAATTGTAATTTGTAATTCGTAAATGGAGTTCGAAATGGGTCAGGTTATATCGAGTCAGGAGACTCGAGGTCATCCATTGACCCATTTACGAATTACCATTTACTAGACTCACCCTTGCAGGGGCAAGTGATACTGAAAATGCGGGACGGGCGCCTGGGGCTGGATGTCGGCCCCACGAGCGTAAAGCTTCATGAGGACGCGATGATAGGACTCTTCCGTGAACTCTGGCTCATCGATCGACTGCAATGTATCGACGACACGCCTTAGGGTGGTCATTTCGTGGTTGAGCCCGGCATCGCGCGAGGCGGCCAGTTCCATTTGGTCTTCAAGTTCGGCGGGCAATTCGCGTCCCGCGTACAAATCGACGAGTTTGTTGTAAAGTTCGTTATTCACGACGTCCTCTCTATGGTTCCACCAAGCTTGTCGCGGAGGGCTCTACGTCCTCTGTATAGCCTTGATTTCAGTGCTGGAACACTGATTCTCAAAACCTCCGCCGCTTCTCGAGCCGCCATGTCCTCTAAATCACAAAGGACGAGCGGTTCCCGGTATTCGATCGGCAGGTCGGAAAGCGCCTGTTGGATGGTTACCCGCAACGTGGCACGCTCCTCCGAACCTGAATAGTGCGCGTCAGAGGGCAGCTCCATAAGTTTGTGCTGCCGCATTTTGTCGATACACAGGTTCCGGGCAATCCGGAACAGCCATGTCCTAAATGCGCCGTCGGCACGCAACTCCGTCGATCGACGGAGAACTCGCAGGAACGTCTCTGCGGTTGCGTCTTCCGCATCCGTGCGGTTGCCGAGCATGCGAAACGTGTAGCGGAATATCCGCTCACCGTACATTTCGTACAGGCCGCCAAGCGCTTCTTTATCGCCCTGTGCCAGGGCGGTGAGCCAGCGCTTCTCGGCCAGTGAGTCTCGCAGTGCGTCATTAGGCATAGAGAAGACGAGCGCTATCTTGTAAAAGATGCGCGGTTTGCTAGTTTAACACTGCCAGCCGATTTTTTGCGCGTGAATCTAGTGGATTCAGTTGATCCGCAGGAACTCGATTCGCGGCGCCTGGGTTCCAACACCCCCCTCGATCCCTGCGATCATCGCCACATAGACGCCACCGGGTTCGAACGTTCCGGTGCCCGTCGCGTAAACCGTGGTGCTACCGTTTCGGCGGGCTTCGAAGGTTTGAGTGGATGAGTCGATTTCGGCTGTACCAATGCCGCCAAAGGCGATGTTTTCAATTTTGTATGTTGGATTTTCCACCGGGTTTCTGAGGTCGACGGCCGGCGTATCGAAACCAACCGCGCGAACAAAGCCATTAATGGCGTAAATCCGACTTCGATTGCCATTGGGCGGCGTCAAGTTGACATCGTAAACAACCAACCGGAGTCTTTTGAAGAACTCATCACCGAAATTCTTGAGACCCACTGCTCCCACGAGGTACTCGTGCTCATTAACGATGCCAAATGCAGCCGAGTCAAGGTCGGGGTTGTCTCCATCTTCAGCAACGGCGAAATCGTATCCGTCCTGCATCACCGAGTCGATGTTCGGGGATACTCCGGGATAGGTGACTCCGGTTACGCGATTATCGCTATCGAGCTTGAATGTCAGGGGCGCTGAATCCGGTGATCCGTTGAGATAGCGAAGGCGCGGAGGATTTGTGTTGGCTCCGCCTCCTCCTCCACCGCATGCCCAGAGGGCGTTCATCGCGAGCGCCGCCAGTCCCGCCTTTGCCAAATAATCCCAAATACTAGCCATGTGTCTCTTCGGCTGGCGATTTAGTCCAGTTACCGCGTGTTATACCGAAATGACGCCACACGGTGTCATCCATCGTTTCATAACACAATGGGCAGCCCAGCAGTCCATCCCGGATCGCGTCCGCAGCCTTCGTTTCACAGTATGGACAAGTGTTCAGCCGGGGTTTGTTCACCGTCAGCATCGAATTGAGTTGGGCAAGCGGTATCCCGGGCACCTGGATCTGCAGGCATTCGGCACAAAGCGGCTCATCCG
>CAMLEL010000367.1 GCA_946478935.1 uncultured Armatimonadota bacterium | reverse complement strand
AAGACGACCGCGTTCTCCGTATTTGCCGACCTTGTCAGCGTGTACCGAATCAACGGATCGGTTTCCTGAAGAAAGGTCATAGAAATGACTGCCGCGTCATCGCCCGGCAGCATCGTGATGGCTTTTGCCCCGGCAAGGCGAGTCTGCCAAAACCGCGAGGCAAACAGCCTACTGAGAATCCCCGCCATCTTGGGATCGCCCATTCGTCCCACTTCGACCGCGGCAACCTGCTTTACATGTTCGTACGGGCTAGATGTTACGAGCCGCAGAACTTCCGCCTTGGCAGTATCCGTACCGATCTGCGCCAAGCGCTGAACCGCTTCGCCCGCGACCCGAGCGTTGGGAGACTTCGTGAGTTCGATGAGGCTCGCCTCATCCGCCGTGGTAAATGGCGTTTCCCGGAGCATCAATCCGTTAAGGCGGACCATGTCCGAGTTGGACTTCAGCAGATCTGCCGCGGACAGCGTCTTGGCCGCCAGTGCCTCGTTGTATTCTGCAGGCCAGTTGGGCTCGCCGGTTTGGGTCGGAGTTCCGTCAGCCGATAGGGAGAAATCGTCAAGGAAATAGGCGATCTCCCCAACCTGCTGACGTTCATCAGGCGACCAAGGAGCACCCAGGTAGAAGCCCAGGGGCTTGCCAGGGCGAAGACGGAGATCAACCACGATCGGATGCCAAGCTCCGTCGTTGGGTATCGCGAGCGTTCGCCCCACCGCAAAAATGCCCTTGGTCTCATAGCGTCCGAACAGAGCCAGCGGATCTTTGCTCGCGGTCTTGGCCCAAAACTTCAGATAAGGTGTCTTCTCGACGTCCACCTTGTAGGGCAGGCTGAATCCACCGTAGCGGACCATCGACTGTTCTGAATACTTGAGGACCTGCCCGCGGTCTCCATCCGATGCGATGGTGACCGTTACATTGGAGGAAAAAGGAGCCGGCGAATTCTCTACGTAAATTGGTTCAGCATTGGCGACCGGTTCCCCGGCAAGCTGATAGAGTCGTCCGGTTTGCTCAAATGTGGGATCGACCAGGCCAGCATAGATCTTCCACTCGTCAGGCTGAAAGAGGCTCGGCAGGTACGGCCTCGACATCCCGGCAACACCACCGACCGGTTTCCGGTAGATGTTGCGGCGAACCTCGGCGGACATGACTGTGTAAGCAAAGGCATCGATCATGTCGTCATCGAGGCCGAAGCCATTCTCTTCGTCGATCCTGGCGCTTCCGGAGATTCCGTGAACGTTGCCCAGATCACGATTCCAAAAAGTGCCGTGTGCCTGCGGGTCGGCGGTGATCACCAAGATAGAGTCGAACGGTCCTCGAAACTTCTTGTCCTCGGCGGCGAAGGCGCCACGGTTCACCTTGGCATAGATGTATTCGGCGAGAAACTGGTTCGCCGGAGTTATCGGCACAACACCTGCCCTGGGTGCAGGTGGAGGTGGAATGACGATCGGCTCTCCATCGATCTCGACATCGAATTCGAACTTAACTACACCACCCGAGGCAGCGCGTGCGTACTGGTGAAGCCGCGCAATTGATTTCAAAACACCGTCGACTTGCTTCCCATTCAGCCGGTGGCGTGACTGTCGGAATGGCTCGGGCTTCGCTTCGGCCGTCGAGGGTGTGGATGGTAGAAGTCGTGCATCACAGCCAACCAGTCGGTCAATGTTGGTCAGGATGAAGACCTTGGTGCGCCAAACTGGAGCGTCGGGAGCCAATTCTCCAAAAGAGGAAATTCGGTTCCGAATGCGCTGCCAATCTCCATGTGATTCGAACGCAGTAGGCCAGTCTGCCCCCGTGGCATTGGCCCCGGCAAATCCGTCCCAAGACTTCACGTCTTCGGGAACCTGGCGCACGACCCCGTCCGGATAGACGATGGGGACCACTCGACCTGCCAACGCAGTGCTGCCGCTTTGCAGTCCAATGGAGGAAATCACCACCAAGGCAGATAGAAGCATCATGACTTATAGAAGCTCGAACAGACGAATGTCCTCTTCGCTCATTGCGTGACCGTCGCCCCGACTGAATTGAAGTGCCTCCTTTGGTTGGACGACAGACAAATCCTGAGGCAGCTTACCGATTAGGTCCAGAACGACCTTTTTGATTCGTTCCGAATTCGCTTTGAAGACCTCCAGCACATCGTGCGCATTCACCGCTTCTGTACCTGCATGGACGCCGCTGTCATAGTCCGTTATCAGTGAGATGTTCACGACTCCCATGCCAAGCTCTCGGCAGAGGTAGGCCTCGGGGTACTGAGTCATGTTGATGACTTCCCAACCGGCGTCGTGAAACCACTTGCTCTCAGACTTGGTGCTGAAGCGCGGTCCCTGGATCACGACGACCGTTCCTGATTCGTGGCATGTGATTCCGTGCTCCCGAATCGTTTCGATCGCCAACTTCCTCAGGAGCGGATCGTAAGTTTCCGCCGGTGAGATATGCGTGACGATTGGGCCATCGTAGAACGTGTCCTTGCGGCCATTCGTGCGATCCACGAATTGATCACAAACGACGAAGTGAAACGGCTCGACATGCTTTTGCAGCGAGCCAGCCGCGCACGGACTGATGATCGCCTGAACGCCCAGGGAGCGCATCGCCCATACGTTGGCGCGGTAGTTGATCATGTGAGGTGGAAGCGTGTGATGCCTTCCATGCCGGGGCAGAAAAGCGACCTTGCGCCCGTTGACCGTGGCCAAAAACAGAGAATCACTGGGTGAGCCATAGGGGGTGTCGACCTTAACCTCGCGCACATCCTCCAATAGGCTGTAGAACCCGGACCCGCCAAAAACGCCGATCTCAGCTTTAACCATTCTTCGCCGCCATATCTGAAATTGCCCGATGCATTTTGTTGATTTCCTGATCCACGCGATAGCCCATGCGCGATGCCAAGTCCGCATCGATGCCGCGCACCTTCAACTTTGCGATCGCGGGCATCGACTTAAGCCTGGGATCATTGGCGAAAGCGGTCGGGTCGCCAGCGGTAATGAACATGTCTGGATTCAGCTTGATGAGCGATTCCGCGTCGATTGGCACGTAACGGTCTTGCTCCGGCCCAACCGCCTCGCCTCCTGCTGAACGCACCACGTCGGCTTGGAAGCTCTTGACCCCGGCGATGTAGTGTTCGCCGCCTTTACCCGGCATGATCAAAGCGACTCGCGGCATTGGCGACTGTGCGTCCACCGAGCTTGC
>CAMLEL010000366.1 GCA_946478935.1 uncultured Armatimonadota bacterium | reverse complement strand
GAATGCCATCGCGAAATAGGTGTAGCCCTTGGGAATGTGCTGCCCGCCAGCTTCAGCGACCAGGTTGACACCGATTAAAACCAGGAACGCCAGGGCAAGCATCTTGACGGTGGGATGGCGCTCGACGAACTTGGAGATCGCACCCGCAAAGGCCAGCATAAAGGCAACCGCCAGCACGACGGCAAAGATCATGACGCCTATCTGATCCGCCATTCCCACGGCGGTAATGACCGAGTCCAGCGAGAACACCACGTCCAGAATCATGATTTGGGTCAGGACACCCGCCATGGTTGCCACGCCCTTGACGTCGCCATGTCCTTCCTCGCCCTCAAGCTTGCCGTGAATCTCCTTCACGGACTTCCAGATGAGAAAGAGGCCACCACCACCCAGAATGATGTCTCGCCATGAAATCTCCCTTGCCTCAATCGGAATGAAGTCGAAGGGCAGCGTGAGTACCGGTTGGGTTGCGTTTTTGACCCAGTTGATGGAAAGCAGAAGCAGAATCCGCGAGATCAGCGCCAGCATCAGGCCGATCTGCCGAGCTTTAGCCTGCTTGTCCGGCGGAAGTTTGTTCGAAAGGATCGAAATGAAGATGATGTTGTCGATCCCAAGAACGATCTCCAACACCAGAAGTGTGACTAGCGCAATCCATGCGCTCGGCTGTGTGACCCAGTCGATATATTGCATTCCCTACTCCAAACGCGAGTGTTGTACCCCGGGTTGCATGGCAACCCGGGATGAACGATCAATTAGGCGGGGACAGTTTCCACGCGCTGGAAGTGGTTTTGCCTCCCACCTGAACTTCCAGTGTATAGTCGCCAGCCTCCACAAACTTGGGACGCTCGGTCTCAAATGGATCCTTCACCGCTTCTGCGCCAGTCTTAGGCTTCGAAACAGCGGCGGTCCCCGGCTTGCCGGGAGTCAGCAGTAGGCTGAAGTCCACGAAATTGAAGCCCTTGGCCGCCGTTACCGAGACCTCTTTTACAACCTTACCGTCCTTGTCCTTCAACCGAATCGTGGCTGGTCCGGAGTTTTGACTCCAGAACGTCACCTTCAGCGGTGGAACATTCTGATCGGCCGTACTCCACTGGCCGCCCGGAAAGCTGTATCCCCAGTTGCGAGCTCGTCGCATCTCTGCCAATGGCCAGAGCTTCAGCTCGGTCCCGCGCAAATCAGCGTTGACCTCATGAACCCAAGCCAGCGGCAGAACCCACACGCTGCGAGCATGAGAGGCGATCACCATCTCATTCTCTCTCGGTTGGATGACCAAATCATGCACAGGCGTGGTCATCAAGCCGCCATGCAGGCTCTCCCAATGCGCGCCTCCATCGAACGTCACATAAACGCCAAGGTCCGTGCCCACATAGAGAATGTCCCTTTTGGCTGGGTCTTCCCGCACCACATTAATGGTCTCCGCTGGCAGATCGCCGACGATCGATTTCCAAGTCTTGCCAAAGTCATCCGACTTCCAGAGATAGGCTGAGAAATCATCCTCCCGATACCCGCTCTGCGCACAGTAAACCGTGGACTTGTTCCACTTGCTCGCCACCACTCGGCTAACCCACTTTTTCGTCTGAGGAGTCGGAATATCGATCCACTGATAGCCTCCGTCCGGCGTCATCTTCACGTTTCCATCGTCGCAGCCAACATAGATCAGCCCGAACTGCAGCGGACTCTCGCTGATGTCTTTGATCGTGGAGTGAGGCACGTCGCCATTGGGAATGTTCTTCGTCAAGTCGCCTGAAAGATCGGAGTAATTCCGCGCTGAGTTGAATGATCTGTGCAACCTTTGAGATCCCAAATAGATGATATCGGGATGATGGGGCGACACGATCAACGGTGATATCCAGTTAAAGCGCAAGCCCTGACCCGCCGCCCGAGCGCTATATCGCTCGTTCGTCTTTTGATTCAACGCGCTGTGTGAGCCAAACTGGCTGGCGATATAGACTAAATCGCCGTCTCCGCGAGGGTCGACGGCGATCGCGCTGCCATCTCCGCCGCCGATTGAGGTCCAAACGCTCCGGAATCCACGATTCGCCGGTCCCTTCATCGTCCCGTTGTCCTGCAATCCTCCATAAATGTTGTAAGGAGTTTTGTTATCCACGGCGATCGTCGTGAATTGACCCACCGCCAAATTATTGATGTGCCGCCAATTGTCTCCCCCATCGCCCGAGGCATAAAATCCGCCGTCGTTCCCATTGAACTGCCTTCGGGGATGGGTCGGATCAAACCAGTACGCATGATGGTCGACGTGGTTATCGTCCGCAATCTCCTCAAAAGTTCTTCCACCATCCCGACTCCGCAATAGAAGCGTGCCAGAAGTCACCACCTCATCCGGATTGGTGGGATGAACCCAAACGCGCCCACAGTAATAGCCCAGGTGTTCGCCAAGGCCGTGGCGATGAGTTCGTCGCCAAGACTTACCTCCATCATCGCTCCGATAAAGCTGTTGGTCGTACACGCCAAAATCGAAGACATTCGGATTGCGCCGTTTCATCTCTGCTTTCAGCACATCCAGCTTCATTTCGCCCTTGCGAATCTTCTCCAGCGTCTCATCCAACTTCACATCAGTCGGCAGATACCGCCGGAAAAATCGATCCAACGCATCGCGATCGATGTCCACAAACGTCTTTTCATCAATCCGCATTAACCGGCGCACCGTCAAGTCTCCGCTCGGCTGACGCTCGTCCGCTTCCGGATCTTCATCCCGACCCTGGTTGTCGACCCACGCGTAAATCGTATCGGGCTTGCTGGGAGCGACTGCCAACCCAATCCGCCCCAAATCACCCACCGGCGGCAATCCGTTACCAAGCTTCGACCAACTCTTGCCGCCATCGATCGACTTGTAAATCGCCGTCCCCTTCCCACCTTCCCGGAAGTTCCATGCCCGACGATCGCGCTCCCATGCCGAGGCATAAAGCACGTCCGGGTTGCGCGGGTCCATCGCCAAGTCGATCACACCCGTGTATTCATCCAGAGTCAGCACCCGACTCCAGGTAGCGCCTCCGTCCACCGTTTTATAGAGTCCCCGATTCGGGTTTTGAGAATAGAGCGCGCCGATCACCGCCACGTAGACCACGTTCTCATTCCGCGGATTGATCACAATCCGGCCGATCCGGTGCGAATCCGGCAACCCCATGTTTCGCCACGTCGTGCCGCCGTCCGTGCTTTTGAACACTC
>CAMLEL010000365.1 GCA_946478935.1 uncultured Armatimonadota bacterium | reverse complement strand
TTCATGATAACTGCAGGGCGAATTTTCTTTATTTCGTCGCCTTCACTGGGATCATTGCGCTTTGCATCGAAATGGCCCGGCCGAAGCAGAACAACAACATGATCGTCGGTGTTTCGCTGGGCGGTCTGTTGGTGGCTGCCCTGGGCTTGGTCGTCCAGTTCGACAATACGAATTACATGCCGGGCGAGTCCTTTGCCGGTATGGTCCTGCGTGATCAGTTTGGGCTGGTTGCTCAACTCTTGCTCGTGGGTTCGGCATTCCTGAGCATTCTCTTTAGCGAAGGCTATCTTCGAGAAAAGCGGATTCCGTTCGGAGAGTTCTATCCGATGCTGCTATGGTCGACCGTTGGCGCGATGGTGATGGTCGCGAGCAAAAACATGCTGATGGTGTTCGTCGGCCTGGAAGTTCTTTCGGTAGCCCTGTATGTGATGGCCGGGATGAGCCGCAAGGAATCGAAATCGGAAGAGTCGGCCCTCAAATATTTCTTGCTCGGAGCATTCGCCAGCTGCTTTTTGCTCTATGGAATCGCGTTCGTGTATGGCGCGACCGGGTCGCTCCACCTCGATCAAATTGGGATCGCCTGGAATGGCGGCCACCAGGCACAAGTGCTCTTGCTGTTCGGCTTGGGCTTGATCCTGGTCGGCCTTTCCTTCAAGAGTTCCTTTGTGCCGTTTCACATGTGGACGCCCGACGTTTACCAGGGCGCCCCAACGAATGTGACGGCATTCATGGCTGCAGGGTCTAAGATTGCCGCTATCGGTGCACTTTGGCGAGTTGCGGACGCGACCATCCCACTTCGGGATTACTGGTTGCCAGGGATGTTCTGGATTGCGATTTTGACGATGACGGTCGGCAACTTGGTTGCCCTCGTACAAAAAGACGTCAAGCGCGTCCTTGGATACTCGAGCATCGCCCACGCCGGATATATCTTGGTGGCCATCCTCGCCCACGTAAAGAGTCCTGATCGAATCGGAACCAATACGGTCAGCTACTACTTGCTCAGCTACGTCCTCATGACGATCGGCGCATTTGCCGTGATTTCGCTTTCGGCGCGGTCAGGACGCGAAGGGACGAAGTTTGAAGATGTTCGTGGCCTTTGGCATCGGGCGCCATTGGCAGCAGGAGCGTTGATCGTCTTCATGTGCTCGCTGATCGGTATCCCTGGTACGGCCGGGTTCATTGGAAAGCTTTTGATCTTTCGGGATGCAATCGATGCGGACCTTGTGCCGTTGGCAATCGTCCTTGCGGTCAACTCAGTCATCAGTGTCTATTACTATCTGGGCATCGGTCGCGCCATGTTCGTGGCTGACGAGTCCGGGGAAGCGGTCAAAGACGTCAAGCTTAATGCCGGCCTACGAAGTGCGTACGTGATTTGCGTGGTCGGAGTGGTCGGAGCGTTTGTGCTCTATGCTCCGGTGATGCAATTCTTGAGTGGGCAATAATGGAACGAACTTTGCAAGGTTAATCGGTTAACTTGGGCACGAATGTTTGAGCGAATCGTTTTGGAGTCATTTTATTGAAGATCGGCGTTAGTATGTGGAGCTATGTGCGAGCCGTCAAAGACGGCCGTCTCGACATAGCTGGATTTATCCACGAGGCAAGACGTTCAGGCGCAGACGGAGTCGAACTCCTAGATTTCTTTTATAGAGATGTGGTGGCGGATCGTCATGCCGCCGACCAGGCATTGCGAGAAACCGGGCTGCCCTGTCCGATATTCTCGATCTCCCAGAACTTCGCAAAGCCAACCGAGGAAGAGCGCCGCGCCCAACTGGACAAGATCAAGTTTGGAGTGGACGAGGCCGTTCATTTTGACGCTCAGATCGTAAGGGTGTTTGCCGGCGATGTGTCGGAAGGCATTACCTTCGATCAAGCGCGAACCTGGATTGTGGAAGGGTTGGCGGAAGCTTCCCGATATGCCGCGTCAAAGGGCAGGCGCCTGGCGCTAGAAAACCATGGAACACTTGCTGGTCGCGGCGAGCAAGTCAAGGGAATCATTGAAGACGTACGACGCTTATCCGGCAATGACGCCTTGGGCGCGAATCCTGACACGGGCAACTTTCTCATTGTCAACCAGCCGAGCCACGAGGCTATTCGTGAGGTCGCGGACCTGGCGTACATGGTTCACTTCAAGGACTTTTCCCCGGAGCCCGAGGGTCACAACGGGTTTGCCTACACAACGATCGACGGACGAAAGGTCATCGGTACCGCGGTTGGCGAAGGAACCGTCGATCTAAAGCAATGCATCCTTGCCCTCAAGGATGCTGGTTTCGACGGATGGCTGAGCGTGGAATACGAAGGTGAAGAGGACCCTCTAACGGCGGTCAAGCGATCCATCGAAAACGCCCGAAAATTCCTATAGAATGTCTTTGTGATGCGCGCACTTTGCGAACTTTCTGGTCCGTGGGTCGGATTCTGGATCCAAGGCTCCATTCGGGGTTCGATGGGCCTTGCGCTCAAATTCTCAAAAGGGAAGATATCTGGACGCGGATCGGATCTCGTCGGCAAGTTTCATCTGATCGGAACCTACACCACCGAAGGTCGTGTGTTCATGGCCAAAACCTATGTTTGGCACGGCGTGATTTATAACGGTGCGTGGGACGGACAGATGATCTGTGGGGCGTGGCGTATCCCGGGCGAAGATTCAGGCGAGTTTGAAATTTGGCCGGAATCAGACCGCTATGAGGTTGCTGAGATCGAAAGTTCGGAAGTGAGAGAAACCGTGCAAACTTAACCCTGGTGCTCTACCATGAGGATCAACTTCATGATTGCCTCGAACTGGGCTTCCGGCGGTATCTCGTCAAAGCTCGGTATGTGGACGAATCCAATTCGACCCGGATACATCTCCAATAGCCGGAAGAAGATGAAATTGCAGAGATAACTTCCGGCATCAGCGCTCAACCTGACATGCTGATAAAGGTCCGGTTGCTGAAAGTAATCCTGCGGAGAGTACAAAGTGGCAGCCAATGCTGGTGGGCCGAATGGCTCGATCATTTCCCCGTTCCAAATCTCGCCCCGCACGTCCTTTGTCCTACCGACGACGTTCCGTCCGAACATCTCCATGCGAATGTGTCTTGACTTATTGGCAACCCCGAGACAGATGATGCGGTCATAAGCGGGCCGATCGCACAGTGACTTGCAGAACTCGTCGACGGCTCGGTACGACACTTCGAGCAGTTCATGGGGGCGGCC
>CAMLEL010000364.1 GCA_946478935.1 uncultured Armatimonadota bacterium | reverse complement strand
CATCTTGGCAATTTCCTGCTCCTGCCGTTTGGCCACCTCTGCCTGCCGAGCGTCTTCTTCGGCTCGAAGCTTCAGAAACTGGACGAAGTTTCCCGGATAACTCTTGACCTGCCCATCTCGCATCTCGATCACTCGCTGAGCTGTGTTCTCAAGAAAAGCGCGGTCGTGTGAAACCAGGAGAACGGCCCCGTGGTAACCCCGAATCCAACCTTCCAGCCATTCTGTCGCCTGCAGGTCAAGGTGATTGGTCGGCTCGTCCAAGATCAGGAGATCCGGTTCTTCCAGGAGCAGCTTGGCGATTGCCAGCCGAGTCTTCTCACCCCCGCTAAGCTTGGACGTGGGCATGTCAAATTCGTCCTCCGTGAAGCCCATTTTGAGCAGCACGACCCGAATGTCCGATTCTGTGGAATAGCCCTCAGACTCCAAGAAGTGCTCATGGAGCAGAGCGTATTCTTCCAAATCGTCTTCGCTCGACTCTCGTTCCAATCGCGCCTCCAGTTCAAGGAGGCGGGCCCGCATCCGCACCTGATCCGCCTTGGAAGCTTGCGCCGCTTCCAGCACCGTCCCTTCCTCGACAGGGGCCTCTTGGCGCAGATAGCCGATCTTTGCCCCGCGAGCCAGATGGACGCTTCCCGAATCCGGCGGATACTGGCCGGTCAGGATTTTGAGCAGCGTGGTTTTGCCGGTCCCGTTTCGACCGACCAGGGCCGCCTTCTCACGAGCATCCACCCGCATGGTGACGCTCGTCAGAATGACATCGGGGCCAAACGCCTTGGAAACGTTGGAAACGTTGAGCAGCACGAGAGATCAGATTTTACTGTCGCGGTCTACTTCTGAATCGGGAAGACGCAAGCGTCAAACACATTCTCGTTCAACTTGATCTTTCTCAGGCCGTCCGGCGATGGCTCCTTGTCCAAAGCGATCTGGGCGATAGCCGACTTGGCTCCTCCCAACACCACGTTCTCCATCTCCTGCACGCTAACTCCCTCGTCCTTCAGGGTTCCCAGCACGTGAGCCAGCACTCCGACCTTGTCCAGGTGGCGAACGACCAATAGGTGGGTGGCCACTTCTGCCTTCTTCACATTGACCACATTCGGCACCACTCCGGAGATCTTGTATTCCCGCACGATGCGTACGGTCTCGGCCGCAACCGCCTCTTGAGCCTGGTCGGTGGAGGCTCCGATGTGGTGCGTGCAATAGACATTGGGGTTGTCCTTGAGGGCGCCCTGATACTCCGCTTCAGCCCCGGCAGGCTCGTCAGCAAAGACGTCCAAACCGGCCAGGATCCCTTTCTCCTCGATCGCTTTGAGAAGCGCAACCTGGTCGACAACTTCCCCCCGGCTGGTATTCACGAAGTAAGCGCCCGGCTTCATCGCCGCAAAGAATTTGTCACCAAGTGAATTCTTGGTTTCGGCAGTGAGCGATACGTGTACGGAGATCACATCGCTCATCGAAGCAAGTTCCTCCAAACTGGCGGCACGGCCGATGCCAAGCGCAGCAGCGATCTCCGGCGTGATCCACCGAGAGAAGGCGACGACGTTCATCCCAAAGGCCTTGGCGCGTGGAATCATTTCCTGGCCGATGGTTCCCATTCCAATCAGACCCAGTGTGCGACCGTAGAGCCCCTTCGCTTTGGAAAACTTCTTCTTGTTCCACTTTCCGGAGCGAAGCTCGGCGACGTTATCAGGAATATGCCGGTCCAATGCCAGGATCAGCCCAAATGCCAACTCGGCGACGGCCTGGCTGTTCTTGCCTGGACAGTTGGTGACCAAAATGCCTCGATTGCTGGCCGCCGTGACGTCGATCGTGTTGTAGCCGGCGCCCGCCCGAATGATGACGCCCAACTTGGAGCCATCCATCATCGGCTCCGTGACTTTGGTGGAGCGCACCACCAATACGTCCGCCTCAGAAGTCTTGAGGGCGTCGCCAAGGCTCTGATCGGCGAGGTCTGGCGAGTACTGCACATCGACCCCCAGTCCCTTCAAACCGTCTAACCCGCTCTGTTCAAACTTGTCCGCCACCAAAACCTTCATAACGCTGAGTTTATCTGACGGACAAGTGGCTGGGCGGCCCGCGGTTTATGCGTCGGACGCTTTCGGCGGAACGAATTTATCCGTGGAGGCGATCGCTCGGACTTGGACCTCCTCAGGCCGAAGGTTTTTGAGCTCTTCGCTTTTACCAAGCACGACTCCATCTTCCGGGACACGAGTCGGCTTGACCTCCGTTCCGGGCTCAACCGGACTGCCAAAGTAGTGGGGCTCTTTGGGATCGTTTTTGGGCTGGTGGGCTTCTACTCGATCGACAGTTGCCATAAACGTCACCTGTTGCACGGCTTCTGTGCCACTGTTCCGCCATGTTGGCAGCGCCACCAGATAGCTTTCACCATCCGCAGGGTTGCGCCAATCTTCCAGCCGGACCGATACGATTTCGATTCCGTCGGTTGCAGCCACGGTTGCGGGATTGCAGCCCGAGAAAGCGATCATGGTGAGAATCCATGTCGTTAAGGCGATGAGTTTCATCGGACACCTCCTATTGTGCAGGGCCTCTTGTTGCCTTGCCCTGAGCATGGTAGGGCCCAATTTTGTGGCCGTGGTCTGAGTTTTCTGGGACCCTGCGGGTATGATTTGAACTCCGCGCCGGGGTGGCGGAATGGTAGACGCGGTGGTCTCAAACACCACTGGGGTTAAACCCGTGGGGGTTCGAGTCCCCCCCCCGGCACCAGGTTATTCTGAATGACCCGCTTGCGAATCAGCATTACACCGGCAAACGCTGTGACTCAGCGAACCGAGACTGTCTCTGCTCGAAAGCAAGAACGAAGTCCAGTACGGTCGTGGTCAGAAACACACAATCGCCGCCCACGCTTCCGTTAACCCAGAGGCGTTGCCTGGACATGCCGTGATTCTAGCTCTCTAGCCTCAGGACTGAACTGGCGGATTGCCACATCGGTCCAGAGGATCGTCCTGAGGCAGCAAAAGAATTAATACACTATCCTTCGAAAGTCCTTAATGCATACGGATTGGTTTGTCCGGAGCGATTTTGGACAGTTCTGATAGGAATGTGCTTTCGTTGTAGACGCCAAACACAACCACGCGGGCTGAAACCGGATCGATTGCCAATGCAAATGGTTCGACGCTAATGTCTCCAGTCGGTTTGCCCCTTCCCAGAATGACCCAACGCTTGTGAACTTTCTTTGCATACAAAGGTTCGT
>CAMLEL010000363.1 GCA_946478935.1 uncultured Armatimonadota bacterium | reverse complement strand
ATGTCTGCCCGTAGCGCCACCGTTTCCGCGTTCGGGACCGTCGCCGGGATGTGAGCCAGCACGCCCGTCCCCCGGGCCAAACCCGACTTGAACTCGATCCCCAGGCCCGCCAACGCTCGCTGCACGACTTCGCTCGTGCGCGTCTCCTGATAGCCCAATTCCGGATGGGCGTGGAGGTCGTGGCGGATGTCGGTGATGCGCTTCAGGTCATCGTCGGCCAGGCGGGGATTCATGGTAGCAAGGTTACCGCTTAGGAGCGTCTAATGGATAACCCAGAATGGTCGAGACATGAACGCACATTGAACGGCGGTCGATCTAGGTACCGTGTAGAAAAAAGCCCTCCTGTCCTTGCCAATCAGCGAACTCCAAACCCCAAACCTCAAACTCCAACTACAACTCCGTCCGGTCTCGGTACTGCACCGCCTCGCTGAGGTGCACCTTCTCGAGCGATTCTGATCCCGCCAGGTCGGCAATAGTGCGGGCAACCTTCAAAATGCGGTCAAACACCCGCCCAGAAACGTTCATGCGGGCCATCACGACCCGCATGAAGTCTTGGCATTCCTGATTCAAAGGGATCGTCTCGCGCAGTTCTCTGGGCGACATCTTGCCATTGACTCGGTGACCTCCCAAACGCTTGATTTGTCGCTCACGCGCAGAAAGCACCCGCTCCCGAATCTCTGCTGAGCACTCGCCCGGCTGCATCGAGAGCAGTTCATCGGCCTTCAAGCGCGGAACCTCGAAGTGCAAGTCGATGCGGTCCATCAGCGGCCCGCTGATCTTGGAAGCGTATCTGCCACAGACTGTGGGCGAGCTGACGCACTTCTGCTCCGGCAGGCCCTTGAATCCACATGGACAGGGATTCATCGCCCCGATCAACATGCACTCCGCCGGAAACGTAATCGTGTTCTGGACACGACTCACCGTCACCACTCCATCTTCCAGCGGTTGGCGCAGGGCTTCCAGGACTTGGCGATCGAACTCAGGCATTTCGTCCAAGAAAAGCACACCATGGTGACCCATGCTGATCTCTCCTGGTTTGGGGTTTTTGCCCCCGCCAACGATGGCCGGATGGCTTGCCGAATGATGTGGCGATCGAAAGGGTCGCTCCCAAATGAGGCCCTGCCGCCCGCCCTTTTGTCCCGCTGCTGAGTAGATGCGGGTCACTTCGATCGCTTCAGAAAGGGCGAGAGGCGGCAGGATGGTTGGTAGGCGCCGAGCCAACATGGTCTTGCCTGAACCGGGCGGCCCCGTCATAAGAACATTGTGCCCGCCGGCAGCGGCAATCTCCAATGCCCGAATTGCATGGCGCTGACCCTTGACGTCAGCGTAATCGACTCCGTACTCTGGCAGCCTGTCCGCCTCGGCTTCGCCCAGTGCTTGTGGATTAAACCCAGGCGCACCGTTAAGAAGTTCAGCACACTCTTTCAGGGACCGAACACCAAACACCTCCACACCGGGCGCCACGGCCGCTTCAGGAGCATTTTGGGCAGGCAAAATCAACCTGCGGAAGCCCTTTTCGTGCGCCATCAACGCCACACTCACGGCTCCATCGACGGGTCTCAACACTCCATCCAAGCCGAGCTCTCCGATGATCAGCGTCCCGTCCAACTCCGTAGGATTCACCTGGTCATCCATCGCAAGAATGGCGATTGCAATGGGGAGGTCAAGGAAGGGTCCCTCTTTTCGAATGTCCCCGGGGGCAAGGTTGCAGATAATCTTGCGCGAGGGCATCCTCATCTCGGAATTCGTGATGGCCGAGCGCACCCGGACCTGGCTTTCTTTAACTGCGCTATCGGGTAACCCTACCAGCACGAAGGGCTGAGCGCCCTCTTGAAGTTGTTTGAAATCAACTTCCACCACGATCGGGAGCGCCTCGATGCCGAGCAGCGTGGCCGAATGCGCCTGGGCGATCATGCGGATCTAATTCTCGAATGAGACTCCAAAGTCCTCTTTGTGAAACGGACGAAACGAATTACAATCTCGTTGCATAGGTTTTCCTATGGGACTTGAAGAGAAGAGAAAGATCAAGGAATACCAGGATGCGATCATCCCGGAGCGCAGCAAGGAGTTGGAAGAGATTGTCGGCGCAGCCATTCCCTACGAAATCGATTGGAGTTCGTTTGCCGAGGACGCCGAGGCCCTCAGGTTTCTGGACAACCTGAGCTTCCACCGAATCAACATGGCAATGCGAACCATTTGTACCGACGATCTGGGAAAAGAGGCGATTCAAGATGCCATCAGGGCGATCAGGCTGAGAAACGTTCAGTCGAAGGAAGAGATGAGCTTGACAGTTGAGGATGCAACCCTTTCGATGGCCCTGAACTACGCAAAAGGCACCGAAGGCTACTTCTCAGACAATGAGATTCGAAACGCTCTAATGGCAAAGCTTTAGCCAGGGCGTCTGGTGAGCTTCACATCCTTGGCGGCAATGGTGATTTCCATTTCACAAGTGCCATCGCCGCCGGGGATCGGTGCGTCGATAAGTGTCCAGTGTCCCTGGGTGATGATCCCAGCTACTGGATGAAGCTCGTAATAGCCGATGCCCTTCAGAGGCTTGGCCCCAACTTGCTCCTGGAAGGACACTGCGAGAAGCGGTTTGTCCTTGGAACGGGGGTCGAGTTCAACTTTGTGCGAAATCCCGCCAATCCGCACGTTGGGAGGCACAGGGAAAAACTGCGGCTCGCGAACTTGACCTTTCCTTTCAATCCGGATCGCCCGCTCGATCCGATGCCGATCCAAATCCGGGTTGGGCGCGGCGCCCAACACTTCACCGTCCAGAGCAACCTGCATCAAAACCGGCTGCGTACCTTTGGGAGCAGGAATCGTTTCTCCATCGACGATTGACGACTTCAACTTCCATTTGGCCGTCAGGACAAGGCGCTCTCCTTTGCGAGCGACAGCGAACTCCGTCGTCTCGACATTCGAGAGCTCAATGTCGTCGCTTTGAAAGCGATAAGTGGTTTCGTACGTCCAAGAGTCCCCAGGAAGCAGCCTCAGCCGGGTATCTGGCATCGTCTGAGCGATGGCTAGGATTGCAAGGAGCGAAACCAATTACTTCTCCGCCGGAGTCTCGTTGGCCTTGACCCAGCCTTGCTCGCGCATGACCTGTTCTTTACCAATCGGATTCGACAATCTCATCTGAGTTTTCATCAGTTTTGCCCGTTCCTCTTCCGCCTCTCTCATGGCTTGCTGGGCGTCCATCGCCGTCGACCGTT
>CAMLEL010000362.1 GCA_946478935.1 uncultured Armatimonadota bacterium | reverse complement strand
CAGTCCTTGCTTGTGACTTTCCGACACTGGTTGGCAAGCTTCACATGTTATGAGGTTTCTCGAGTCTATGGTGCAGGCTACGATCTTTTCTGGATAGGCTGGAAATGCCCTTTTTGGCTGTTGGCAATAGCATACGCATATACTTGCACTCAGGATGATTAGCGGAATATAACGCCAAATCATGGCGTTATGATCTCGCTATCGACGTCCTGCTGGAAGTCCTGAAACTCGGCTGCCGCCTTGCTACCCGATTCGAAGTAATCGTAGTTCCATACTTCCACATCGCTGAATCCATCGGACAGGTAGACGTCCCCCCAACCCCACTTGCTTCGCCAAAACGCTCGCCGAATGATCCAATACTTCTTGGTTACACTCGATGCTACAAGGTGATACCTGGTCCCAAGAGTCTCAGAAACCGACGCAGTTTCGTCCTGGCCCCAAGTTCGCTTGCCAGCGATCTTGAAGGAGATGATGTTTTTGATTGCGAGGCCAATTTCGCCGCCCATCTCGTTCGTGATTCTCTGGGTTACGGATTGAGAATGTCCCATCGCCCTCTCTAGCCACCTGTCGGCGTCCCCTGGGTTCATGATTTCTTCGTTAGAGCAACGTATCCAAGGGGCATACTGTCGCTCGTCGGAAGTAACCGTGATATTATCGATTAGGGCATGGAGCCGAATCTTCAGTTTTCCTTGTCTGGTGACTCCATCGACTTGGTCGGTCACAGTTACCATCGCATCCACAATGTCTGGCGCTGGAATCAACGACAAGATTTGATCATAGGAGTAGATGAACTGGCGATATGAAGGAAATGTCGTTTCACCGGTATCCCAGAGCGCAGATGGATTGAAAGGAGGCTGAAGGTTCCAAAAGCCCCACAATCCCAAGTTGAGGTTGGATGGGGTTGGAACCCACCAGAAAGCTTCGACGTTATTCGGGTTGGATGGAAAAATGCCCACATCCATGATCTTGTCGGTGGGATCGGGATTCTCATGTGGAACTCGAGAAACTCCCGTGTACAAGTCGGAAACTTTGTAAAATGTCGGCTCGACCCAAGGCAGTATCTCGACTGCCCGATCTGCAATTTCTACCGTAAAGCCCATCGCGTTGGCAATACACCAAGAACCAGCCCCGGCGGAACTCGCATATGCCGATTTCTCCAGTTCAACCGACGCCTCGCCGTTGGAATTTACAGGAACGTAACGGAGTGCATTGCCGTTGCAGTTTCCCAGACCCCATGGGCTCTCGACCGTTTCGACGGTTGGGCTTCCGAGCGCATTGTTCGCAGTCCCCGAGCCAGCAAGTGCAAAAATGTAGTCTGCGTGCGAAACAATCCGAACCAGCACCCGTTGGGGTGCCGGCCACGGGCTAATCCACTTGATGGTGACTTTCGTCTTGCCAATGCTTGAGTATCTTACGGTTCTCGGTTGGCCCGTCGAGTTACTCGCGCCTCCATTCCAAGCGATTGGTCCGACATCGCTCCAATTTCGAGCGCGGGTCTTCTCCACGGGACCAGGATCATTGAGCCAATCGACGGCAATGTCCTGGCCGTCGTACTCTGTTCTAATGAAGTGTTCCAATTGGCAGCGTTCCACGGATTACCATCCAAGTCAGGAGTAACTTGACTCAAGCAAGTGGCGACGACACAGGCGACCATGGTCAAGCTTGCACTAATTCGGCGAATGTGCCGCCATGTCAGCGGGGGGGGGGGGGTGGGCAGGATTCTCACAAAATCCATCTTAGCAGAAAGTTACAGAACTGTCAAGAAATCCAGCGAGTCTTGGATGCGGTGGAGCGCAGCCACGACTCGCGGGGTTGGATCAGTCTTTAGACCTTATCCGGAATGATGATCTTGGGCGGTGCTGGGGTGTCGAACCCTGGCTTTGCCACCTTCTTAGCCGGCTCTGGGACCGGAGGCGTGTAAGCCTGATTGGCTGGAGGTCGAGAGTCCGCTGGCGTGGCTTCGTTCCGGATCGCGCCATTGACGAGTTGGGCGGCCAGGACCGTTTGGATGACCGAGGTGATTTGATCTGTGGCCCCGTTGGCGGCGCCTCTCCCATCGTTGGAGATGTTCACGAGCTTGGCTTGAGCCAAGGCATTCGCAATGACGGGTGCAATCTGAGGCAGCATTTCTAACTGGCGCAGGGTGAGGTAGGCATCGCCGCCTTCTGCAATGGCTGAGTTCACCTGACGAATTGCATCGGCCTGAGCCTCGGCGACGGTTCGGAGTCGAATGGCTTCGGCAGTGGCCTCGGCCTGTTTTTCTACTTTGAGTCGTTCGGCGTCGGCGCTTGCCTGAGTGATTTGGGTGGCGCGTAGTTCGGCTTCTCGAAGCTCGCGGAGTGATTCCTGCTTCTTGGCTTCAGCCTGAGCGACGACGGCGGCGTTTTCAGCTCGTCGCTGTTCCAAGTCACGCTGCTTGTCGTTGACCGCCGTTTCAGCGCTCAACTGCGCCTCCTTTGCACGTCGCTCCTGGTCAGCTTGGACAATGTCGGCATTGGCCTTGGCTTCGACGGCAGATTGGCGACGGCGAGCCTCGGCGACTTCGCTTTGAACTTCCTTGATGTTCAGGGAATTGAATACGAGACCGAGATCCTGCAATTCGCGTGAGCAGGCGCTCTTGATGATGATCGCCAACCGGTCGTCATCCTCGGTGGCCTGGGCCAGGGTTGCGGCTCCCATTTGCGATGGCAAATTGCCGGCAACATTTCCGGCGGCATCATAGAACTGGGCCTTTGCATTGAACAGCTCATCGTGATGCAGCAGGTTGATGGCACGTCGACCGGTGGAAGTAAGCAGGTCGGTCAACGTCGAGGTCTGCATGGGTGCGGGCATTGCAAAAAACCGGTTGGCAGCGGTCCGGATCGACTCATTGGCATCGCCGACGCTGACGATTGCGCTTGCCAAAACCCGCACCTTGATCGGCCGAGGTTTGCCGTCGGGTCCAATATCGGCAGTTTGGTCAGCGATGTCCAGATCGATGTTAATGGCCTTGGACGGCAGGGTTGTGCCGGTGGTAATAAGCGGAATTTCCCAGGATTTTGTCGGACCACGGAAGACTTTTGTTGCTCCACCCATCCAGCTCACAATCCTGATTGTGCCAGCCTCCACCGTGCGCAGGAATCGGCTGATCAGGATCGGCAGCGCGAGGAAGATTACGGCGAGCACGATACCGATGACGAGCGGATCACTTAAATTCATCATTTGTCTCCAAGGCTA
>CAMLEL010000361.1 GCA_946478935.1 uncultured Armatimonadota bacterium | reverse complement strand
GCTGCCGATCGTGCGGTCGCTCCCAATGATTCGACGGCTGAGCCGATGCCCGGCGTATCGGAGTTCAAGCACCTGAGCGGGCCAAGCATAGAATTGGGTGAAGTGATCGCTGAACTCGACGTCGTGAGTATTCAGCGGCTGAGAAGCATTGGCAACCTGGAGCCGACGCTCGATGTACGACAGGACTTGATTCCGACAGAGGCAACCACGCCCCGTCATGAGCCTCAAATGAATCGAACGCCGTTAACTGGCGAGTTTCGGGAACTGACGAATTTGAATGAAGAGGTGGCGATAGCCGCCCATTCAGCAAAGACAAAAGAAAGCTTTGCACCTCACCAGGAGTCGGCGTTGGAGCCAGATGGTCTCATCGCTGAGACCACCACCGCATTGCTTCCTGCAAAGGAAACCAAGCTTGAAGGTGGCACACGGCCGAGTCAATACGTGAAGTCAGTCGAAACTGGCTCAAGTCCATCGTCGCCAGTGGTCGTAGACCCAGAGACATTGTTGATCCCTAGCAAGAAGACCCTGCTGGACAAAGGTGTCTTAGACGTTGCCAACGCTCCGCTCGTGGGAACGGCAATCGTAACGGTCGGTTCAACTGAAGATCCAGCGGTCGATCGATCAAAACCGATCGCGGAGCCTGAAATCGATCTCATCGTCAAGCAGGTTGCTGATCGGATGCATATGTTGGCGGCGGCTCGCCCACGGCAAGGCGTGGCAATCCACCTCAACCCTGAAGAGTTCGGCTCGATCACGTTGGTGGTCAAATCGATCGGTCGCATGATCGAGACTCAGATCACAGCCAGCGATGTGCGAGTCAGCGAGGCTCTCGACCAAAACCAGGGTCGACTCGCCGAAGCCATGGATTCGCGAGGCTATCAACTCCAGTCTGTCTCCGTTCACATGCCATCGAATGGATCGACGCTGGGTGAAGCCCCGCGACAAAACAGCAGCCAACAAGGGCAGCCGCAACAGAATCAACACGGGCAATCCCAAGGCCATAGAGGTCAGCCGGAACGCCACTTTAACCAGCCCAAGAGCAACATTCGCGCTTGGGTGCGACGCGGGGAGAGCGTCGACTTCGCAATCTAAGGAGAACGCTTATGGACGTTGGAAACATCAGCGCCGACCAGTACTGGGGTAACAAACCAGCCCAACCCAAATCGGGTTTGGACATGAATCAGTTCCTCCGGCTTCTGGCCGTGCAGATGGAAAATCAGAATCCTCTGGAACCGATGAACGATCGGGACTTCTTCGCACAAATGGCTCAGCTTGGCCAGGTCCAAGGTATGGAGCAGATCAACAAGTCATTGGGCGTCAGCCAAGCTGCCGCCTTGATGGGCAAGGAAGTTACGGCAGTCCGTCCAATGACGGACACGAGCTCGGGAATGACCGAAATCGTCATCGGAAAGGTCGTACAACTCACCGTTCGAAACGGAGAGCAATACATTGGAATTCGGGAAGCGAACGGCGGGATCGTCGACGTGAAGGCTTCCTCGATTCAACAGGTACGGGACGCCGGCTGAGATGGATAACCGAATTCAGAACAGCCGAATTAGCGACCTGCTGGTCGGCCAACCGAATACCGCGCCTGTCCAGGGACGGCCGAGCACCGGCAGTGCGGACTTCGCATCGATCCTCCAAGATCGGCTGAAGGTCAGCGGCCATGCCCAAACCAGACTCCAGAGTCGGAACATCGAGCTTGGCCAAGCAGAATGGAACCGGGTTCTGGAGGGAGTGGAGAAGGCAGCCGCCAAAGGCGCAAAGGAATCGCTGGTCTTCGTCGATGATGCGGCCCTCGTGGTGAGCATCAAGAATCGAACGGTTATCACAGCGGTCGACCGGCAGCATTTGAAGGACAACGTGTTCACGAACATCGATAGCGCGGTGATCGTGTAGAGACAATTTGAGCTTGGACTGATTGGGTCCGAGACGCGACGAGTCAATCGACAACGGGAAGGATCAGGTGCAGGATCGGGTGATCCCCGAATGTTCCGCCAAAGCCCAGAAGTGGCCAGGCGCCTTCCCAACGACAGACAACCGGTGCTCGGTTAGAAGGTGTTCGGTGTTTTTCACCGGGGACCAAGAACTGAAGACCGAAAACAAGCAGACAGGAAGGAAACAGGAACATGCTTCAGGCACTACTCGCTGGCGTGGCCAGCATCAAGGCGCAGCAAACGCGCATGAACGTTATCGGAAACAACTTGGCGAACGTCAACACGACGGCCTACAAGGGCTCGAGGGTTACGTTCCAAGACATGATCGCACAGACGCTTCGCGGCGCTGGTCGTCCGACTGACGACCTGGGCGGTACGAACGCCATCCAATTCGGTCTCGGCGTTCTCATTGCGGGGACGGACGTCAACAACGAGCAGGGTTCGCTCAACGCAACCAATCGACCTACCGACTTTTCCATTCAAGGAAACGGCTTCTTTATGGTCAGTAATGGAGACCGGGTTGCCTATACTCGCGACGGCGCATTTGACCTCGATGCGAACGGAGACTTGGTGCACCGTGCGACTGGCGAGCGGATGACTGGATGGCTGGCTGATCCGGCGACAGGAACCATCGACACCAACCAGCCAGTGGGTCCGGCCTCCCGGCTGACGATTCCGATTGGAGCGCGCACGGCCGTGCAACAAACGACGGATATCACCTGGGCCGGAAACCTGGATTCCCGAGTATTTGGCCAGGCTGGCCTGCAGTCAACCCAGTCTATCGTCCGCGTTTACGACTCACTCGGCGGACAGCATGACCTCACCCTAACGCTGACAGAATCAGCAACCCCGAACCAATGGGATTGGTCAGTTGCAGGGGCAAATGGCGACACTGTCACCGGCAATGGCACTTTGACCTTCGATCCGGCGAACGGCCAACTCATCGGCGGGTCTCCAGGCTCCATTACGGTCACGCCTCCCCTCGCTTCGGGCGTTCCCGCATTCCCGATCACTTTGGAACTTGAAAGTATCAGCCAGCTTGCGGCGGAGATGCAGGTCAACGCCTCCAGTCAGAACGGCTTCGCACCGGGTTCGTTGTCCAGCTTCTCCGTTGGAACGGACGGTGTCATCACCGGTCTTTATACGAACGGCTTGACTCGACCGCTGGGCCAGATCGCTTTGGCGATCTTCCCGAACGCAAACGGTCTCGAGCGCATGGGTTCCAACCTGTGGCGAAACACTGATAACTCTGGTTGGTTTTCGCCTTTATCTGGTGGTTCACCGGCG
>CAMLEL010000360.1 GCA_946478935.1 uncultured Armatimonadota bacterium | reverse complement strand
CTGCAGTCTCTGATTGTCTTGCTTGTTATCGCCCTAGTTGGTTTGGGGAGTGGGTTCCTGCTGATCGACACCTTCCAACAGGACCGACGCGAAGGGGCCGCCGAGCGAGTTGCCAAGGATAATGCGGCAGTAACGCTGGTTCCAGGCAGGTCGCCCGAAAGAGAGGTACAGGAGGATTTTGCCGCCTGGTATGAGGCCCTGATTACATTTGGAAAGCAGCATGGGCGATTTCCCGAAGGCGATTCCTATGATCCTGAATCTGAGCTGCGAAAGGCCACATCGCTCGATGCGAATGACGTTCGACCTCCTGGATTCGAACCTTTGGATAACAGCAACTCATACGGTTCAATCTATAGGTCCGATCGCCCCGATGGCACTTCAAAGCCAGCGGTACCCGAGCCGGCAAAGCGCGATCTCTGGCTCGTTTACACGTTTCGCGACAACGTGCCCAGCCAGCAGCGACGGGTGGCGCTGCTTTGGAGCGACGGCAAATTCCAGATTCGCAAGCAGTCCGAGAAGTGGGTCTATCCCTACGATGACCCGAGTGGGAGGCTAAATGACCCGGTTCGTCTTCGGACCGTTTGGCCCGAAGAAGCCGGATTACCGGGGAATGCCGTTCCCTCTTCGGAAAGCAAGAAGCTGTTTAAGAGTGAAAGGTTGAAGCGCGAACGGGCAACATCCGAAAAGAAGCTGGATTAACAGATCACGGTAGCGCCCTGCTCGGTTAAGCGCCGATAGCCGACGATCTGATCGGAAAGCTGCACATTTCGATGCGCTCGTAAGGCAAGCTTGGCGAGCTTCTCCATATTTCCTCCCTCGGCAATATTCACGAAGGAAAGCGTTTCAGACAGGCACGCCACGAGACGGTCGCGAATTTGATTGTTCACGCCGATAAAGTCGGCTTCCGGATGAAATGGAGAGACGACCAGGTCGGTTTTGGGATCGAACTCGTATCTCCACAGACGGGCGGCTCGGAACGCCTCCTCGCGAAGTTCGTCGCCCAAGACCTTGAACAGGCCGCGATCAAGGCAGAGAATCCTGGGCGAACCCCACCGCAGGGGTACCACGGCGGAGCGTTGGTACTCAGGTGTGTCGTGTCCGGCAACGAGGATGCCCCCATCGAGGACGGCGGCTTCGGTCAGCGTTTCGATTTGATTGAGCTGAGCCGGAAAGGAGTTTCGGGAGCCGAGTACACAAAAGGTCTTTCCGTCGAGCAATTTGGTGTTTCCGTAGAGAAACAAGACTCCTGGCGGCTCGGGATCCATTTGCTCGATGCGAGTGGGGTAGTGGGCATCAGCCGCTGTCACCAGTGTGACTCCCAGTCCGGCCAGTCGCTTCTCGTATTCAATTGTAGAATTGAGTGTGCGAGCGGATAGGTTGGCGGCGGCTTTGGCGCTGAGCTTGTACTCCTCCCGATAGGTTTCGGGAGACAGCGCGAGAAACTCTTCGGCAGCCCGCCCGATCAAACGGTTTCGGGTGAGGACACGCGTCACGGTCTTACCACCGATACCCGGCGTTAGCGCGAGGTGCAACGCAAAGGTGCGTCCCTGAACGGCTATGGCAATGCCCCCACGGCAGATTCAAGGATGCGAACGGCGCGTGGTCCAAGGTCGAGCATCGCATGGCCGACCAATTCATGCTCCACAACGCCGCCAAGACCCTCCCCGAGGTTGGTGACGATCGCCAACAGGCCGTATTCTATGCCGGCTTCACGCATTACGATCGCCTCGCTGGCAGCCGTCATTCCGACGACATCGCCGAATTGGCTGAGCATTTGGATTTCGTGGGGCGTTTCAAACCTGGGCCCGTTCAATCCAAGGTAGACGCCGCCATCATGGACGGTTTCCTGACAAGCACGGGCCCCATCCAAAATGGCCCGGCGCGATTTGGGTCCGAATGCGTTTGCGAACGAGGTGTGAACCACGTTTTCATCATGCAAGGTCAGGTTTCGCCCGCTCAGGTCGAGAAAGTCTGAACAGGCGACCAAGGTTCCGACCGGGATTTCAGGCTTTAAGGAACCAACGGCAGCCGTGGCCAGGCAGTGTTTGGCACCCAAACTTGCAAGCCCAGTAGCCATCGCGCGGTAGTTGACCCGATGAGGTGGTACCGAATGTCCGGCCGAATGGCGACTCAATACCAGTGCGCGACGACCGGAGATCTCGACCTGCTTACCGCGAACCATGCCGAATCGGGTGGGCACATGGACGGCGACACCTGGCAGTTCGGCCAAGACGCTCCCGACGCCTGTGCCTCCGATTAATCCCACATCAACCTGCATGTGATTCCGATTATAGATAAACTGGACACCATGACCCTGCGCGAGGTGCTTCACGCCCATATTCCCACCCTGACGCAGGACAGTACGGTCCGTGATGCCGTCGACAAGATGGACGTTTATCAGTTTCCGGGGTTGGTCGTTCTCGATGAGGATGACTTTCCGATCGGAGTCCTTACGGAAGGCGACGTCTGCAGAGTTGCGAGCACTCGCGAAACCCTGACGAGTCTGGCCGGAGAGCCCGCTCATGTTCATGCGAGCAAGGACCCGATCACCAGCCATCCCGACTTGGATGTTGGCGAGGCGTTCCATCTCATGTTGAATTCGGGATTGACGGTCCTGCCGATCGTCGAGGAGCGCCGATTGCTCGGGATTGTGCTTCGAATGGACCTAATGCAGGCGATGATGCTCGATTGTGTGAATGTGTCAACGCAAGAGGAGAAAACCAATGATTGAAGTAGGACAGCCATTTCCGCCTTTCACCCTCAACGATGAAAATGGTCAACCCGTAAGTTTGGAATCGCTGCGGGGCCAACGCATTATCCTGTACTTCTATCCCAAGGACGATACAAGCGGGTGCACGGTGGAAGCCTGCGAATTTCGGGATCTTTCCAGCGGCTTGGAGGGTGCCAGGGTTATTGGGATCAGTCCAGACAATGAACAGTCGCATCTGAAGTTCATTGCCAAACACAACCTAAACTTCACCTTGCTCGTGGACACGGATCATCGCTTGGCCGACCAATGTGGAATCTGGGTCGAGAAATCCATGTATGGCAAGAAGTACATGGGAGTCGAGCGAACAACCTACCTTCTGGACGAAGATGGCAATGTCCGCCAGGTTTGGCGAAAAGTGAAGCCAGAAGGACACGCAGCGGAAGTCCAAGCTGTATTGACTGCCCAACTGTAGACTTTATCGTATGGCAGATAAGCGCACTGCTCCCCGAATCAGGG
>CAMLEL010000359.1 GCA_946478935.1 uncultured Armatimonadota bacterium | reverse complement strand
CATCCCATCGACTCCGGAGGATGCGGCTGGACTTTTCTGGACGGCGATCAAGGGCGACGATCCCCATTTCATTCTCATCCCGAAGCATATCTTCCGAATGCAGGTGGATGTGGCCAAAGTGGAACCCGTTCCCTTTGGCAAGGCCCGCATCGTTCAAGAAGGTTCTGACGTCACGCTCGTGACTTGGGGCAATACTATCGAGCTTGCACAAGAAGCAGCCCGCCAATTGTCGAGCGAAGCTTCCGTGGAAATCATTGACCTGCGCTCGATCGTTCCCTGCGACTACGAGGCTATTTCCAAATCCGTCGAGAAAACGGGCCGCTTGGTCGTCGTCCACGAGGACAATCGAACGGGTGGATTCGGCCAGACCGTGATCGCCGAAATGACGCGCATTCCCGAGCGGTGGAACCTGTTCTTGTCACCGCCCCAGCTGGTCGCCCGAGAAGACGTGCATATCGGTTACAACCCGATATACGAATACGCGGCTCTACCGGACCTGGGCCAAGTGGTCGACGCAATTCGAGTCGTGATGGAGTAGGGTCCTTAGACTCGGCAACGGTGGCATTTGGCCAGTCCCGCCATACAATACAAACTGTGGCGCACGAGCTTTCATCGATCGAGCGGTTCTTTCAGAACCGTGGCTTTCAATTGGTCTACGGTTCCTATGGCCGGACTGGCTTCGCCTGGCAGATGGGCATTGGTGCCACCTGCTTGGCGGTTGGCGGAGGGCTACTGATTGCCGGCCTGGTTTCTGGGGTTGCGGGCTTGCTAATCGGTTCTATGGGTCCCTTGATCGCTGGTGCGATCAATTTCCCAATTGGCCTTTACATGCGCAAGCGGTTCCAACAAGCGCCGAACGAACCCAAGATGACACAGGAAGCTCGTCATTTCCTGATCGGCCTCGTGCGTCAAACCAACCACGCTTGGCATCAGCAGGGTAATGCATGGGCCATGCGCTCGAATAATCATCCATCCTCGGCAAATCCCTTATCGAGCGGAGAGACCTTTTTTCACCAACTCGGCAAACAGTGGGGATTCATCCCAAAGACTCCGAAGGATGTTCTCGCCAAGCCGTTATACGAACTGTTGGAAACAGCATGCTTTCACTACAACCGCGTTCAAGGGATGCTGGAAGCCAGCCGCGACGCGGCTGCTGTTGGCAAAGTTGCCCAGTCGGTTCGATCTGGCGCGGACGAGGCCATTTTTCATGTGCTGCATTGCGCAGCGACCATGCACAAGTTTCCAGAAACGATCGCGGCCTCATCACGCGAATGTGAAAGTCGCATTCGAGCGCTAAAAGATTTGGCAGACGGACTTGAGAAACTGCAAAGGCAGCCACATTCTTTTACCGACGTGCCCGCTTCAACCGCCATGGATTCAGCCTTGGAGGAAGTACGACTTGAGAATCTGGCTCGAGTGGAACTTGGCGATGATGTTACAGAGCATCGACTTCACGAAGGCCGGTAGGCAAAAAAAAATTTGGGGATGAGATCACGCTCAGCCCCAAATTCTGATTGGAGTTTGTTTAGGACTTCTTGGTCTTCATCCGTCGGCGGAGGAAGATTCCAATGCCAGCGGCGCCAAGCGCCATCGTGAAGGGCTCTGGAACGGCTTCGAGGATGATGTTGTCAATCGCGAAGTCGTTGCCTTCGAACGCCACGATGGCGTTCAGGATGTTGGCGTTGGATCCGCCTGAGCTCTCGAAAATGAAGTCGCCGAACACGTTCTGCCACTGGGCGTTTCCAGCAGGAGCATTGACGTTTAGAACGATCGAGTTTCCGAGGCTGAGCGACAGCTGAGCTGCTGCCGTACCCGAACTCAAAACGTTGGCCACGTCGAAGCTCAATCGGTACAGTTGACCGTCAACCAGCGGTGGGACGATCGCCTGCGACCAAACGGTCGTTCCGGCCGCCGTGTCGCCGTTGATCAGCATGTATCGGTTGTGGCCAATCAAATCCAAATCGTTTCGCCACAGAGCGTGCCAAGCGCCGGGCTGCGCATTGGTGACCGTGTACGTACCCTCGTCGTACATATTGTCATCAGCTGGGCCAGGGCCGCTCACTGCGTTGGCGGGAGCGACCGGAGGAGCTGGGAACAGTGCCGTTCCAGTTCCAATTACGAGGTTGTGGCTACTGGTAAAGCCAGTGTTTCCAAGCTCAAAGTCGCCATTTACGACGAGATTCGCGCTTGCGATAAAAGGAATCGCAAGGGCGATAGCAGACAGCGCAAATTTAGTATTCATATCCTCTCACAAACTCTTCTGCAACACATTGCTTGGACGACGCCCAAGCGATAACAGATCACTCCGTCATTAATATTACACCAAGTGAAGGCAATTATCGAACCTTTGGGGCCTAAATGTGATTATCTGGCAGATTTACCTGTTCAGATTCGCTTCGAACCTGCCAGGAAACGCTATTTTGGCAATGGGAGCCCCATTGCACTGAGGTAACCCCGCAACTTCTCGACTCGTCCAGAGGCATTCAAGTCCACGTTGAATGGACGTCCACGGGCATCGACGATGATCCCGACGGTTCCACCTTCCAACTTCTCGGTTACCGGCTTGCCTTTGCCAGCACCCACATCGAATCCTTTCTCCGGAGTAATCGTGAGAGTCTTGAATTCATCGCGGCCACATGGCACGATTTTGATCTGCCCGACCGGAACCTTCAGGTCCACGCCATCCCCGGCGATCGAAACACAGGCTTCGCCTTCTTTACCAGTACCAACGGGTGAGATGCAGTGTCCGCACTTCACGATACAGTCGTACTCAAACACTTGTTTGGCTGCCTCATAAAAGTGTTCGCTCAACACACCCAAGTGAGGCATCATAAAGATCGAGTCGACCGTCAACATGGTGATGCCTTCCGGCTGATAGGCATCCATCATCATGAGAGCTGACTGAGCCCGCATCGGAGCATGGCTAAGAACGCCCCCCGATCCAATAATCATGTCGAGTGCCATCATGCGGACCAGCGTCTGGCCCGTCTCCTGCTCGCTCATGAGGCGGTCCAAGCCCCCTTGTTGTACGCCGACAAGGTTTCGGGCAAGACTCTTATGGTGGTCGAAGGCCAAGCGCAACGCCTCCCGAGCCACCGCATGTTCGATCAACAGGTCCTCATAGGTGTGAGGAATCGTTGTCGGTCGAATCATCTTGTTGCGCAACCGGTTGCGGACTTCTGCCGGATCAATTTCAAACGGCAGCCACCGGGCGATGTTCTCGATCTTGGCTTCCTTG
>CAMLEL010000358.1 GCA_946478935.1 uncultured Armatimonadota bacterium | reverse complement strand
GTCGACACTAAACGCCGGCGAATGCAGGTTGGCGTTTCATGGTGGGGAGCATTATTCCCGTTAGACGATGGCTCTGTCTAGGGTCCCAGTGTTGCAGCAGGGCTATCGTCGCTCATTCAGATATACGGTCAGGCTGGGCTGATCGCCGATACTTCGCTGGTGCAAAAAGCACACTTGGTCGCTTCTTCAGGAATATCCGTCAGGCAGAAGGGGCACGGTCGTTTCTTGACCGGGGTCGGCGGCGCCTCGCCAAACTTTTCGCGCAGCCGATTGATCGTGCGAACCATGAGAAACACGGCCACTGCCACGATAAGAAACTGCACGACATTGTTGATGAAGAGTCCGTAATTAAAGGTGGCAACTCCGGCCGCCTTGAAATCCGCAAGCGAGGAAAGTTTCTTCCCGGCGGCAGCCGCTTGGCTCAGTTTGTCTTCCTGCCCTGGCAGCATCACGTAAAGGTTCGTGAAATCGACCCTGCCGAGAAGCACACCGATGGGAGGCATCACCAGGTCCTCGACAATGGAGTTGACAATCTTCGTGAATGCCGAGCCGATGATGACACCGACGGTCAGATCGATAACATTGCCCTTGATCGCGAATTCGCGGAACTCTTGAGCGATTGATTTCTTCGCCGGCTTCTCAGCTTCAGACATGGGGAAAGTTGTACCGTAGCGCCTGTTCCAATTCGCTAGCGAGCCGGGCTGTTTCCCAGATTGGCCCGACGTAATCACTGGCTTCTCGCAGCACCGAACAAGGATCGACCAGCGGCTCTCCACATGGAATGCTTGCCTGAAGAAGCAACGCACGTTCTGTCAGCATGAGGGCACAACCACAGACTTTCTTGCCGGTTTGCGGATCGACGATGTCGTTCGGCGAATTGTATGAGAAGCAATCGGCAGTCCGGGGTCCGCGCGATCGATGTTCGGTCTCTTCAGCAAGGGCGGCATCCAACCCGCACGCATTGAGTGCGAGAATGATAGGACGGCAGATCAACCGGTATGCCTTCTTTAGCTCTCGGACTTCACATCCCAACACCGGCAGGGATACGGCCAAACCAATTGTGGCGTCGTGACCATGAAGGACGGCCTTGCCTCCCGTTGGCCGGATGACATATGGGATGTCACCGCTAACGTCGGTCGCCGCACTTTGAAAGCGACCCAGGCTAATCCATGGCCCATCCCACGAATAAACCCGTGCCGAAAGCGATCCCGTTTCGGCGTCTGCTAACAAAGCCCGATCGGCGGCCATGTTTATTTGCCCGTTGGCTGCACCGTCGCACCGAATCGTCAAATCACGACCCTCGGCAACAGTGGCGACACGCGGGTCACGATCTCGTAATTGATCGACCCAACCCGCTGGGCAATCTCTTCTGCCGTAACCTCTTCAGAACCCTGTTCGCCTAGGAGTACGACCTCATCTTCCGGTTGCGCTTCAGGGCAACGCGAGAGATCGATCGCAAACATATTCATTGCGATGCGCCCGATCACCGGGCAGCGCTGGCCCCGAACCAGAACTTGTCCGGAGTTTGAAAGTCCCCGGTCATATCCATCGCTGTAACCCTGCGGGACGATCCCAATACGCAAATCTGAGTGCGCGATATAGGTCAATCCGTAGCCCACCGGGTGTCTTGCCGGGATGCTCTTGACTTGGGCAAGATGGCTCACCCACTTCATCACCGGCTTCAAGTTCAAATGCTGGTGAGATCGCTCAAGCGAAGCTGACGGATAGAGCCCATATAGTCCGATCCCGAGCCTTGCGATGGCATTGCCCTCGCGACGGCCGCCAAAAACCATGAGGCCCGACGTTGCCGATTCATGCCAATCAAGGTTCCGACCCACTCTCCGATTCAGATCTGCTAGGCAATCTTCAAATGTCTCGATCTGGGAATGGGCATGAGATAAGTCGGTCGTATCTTCAATGTTTGCGAAGTGAGAATACGCCGCCGCCAATTGAATGGACGGATACTCCGCCAGGCGAGCGGCGATAGCCGCCGCATCGCAGGGTTGGACACCTTGGCGGCCCAGAAGTGCATCGACCTTCAGGTGCACTTTCACCTTCGTTCCAAGGCTCTTCCCTGCCTCGGCAATGTCATCGAGTCGCTCCTCGTCATACACTGCCAGTTCGCAACCCAATCGGATGGCGTGCTGAACCTGACCCTTGGGAACGTAGCCTAAAACCAGGGCGGGCCTCTGGGTGAGACGTCGCAAAGCCTCCAACTCGTCAATGTCATCGACCTGAAAGTAATCGACTTGGCTATCAACGCTCTGCACGACTTCCGTCAGCCCATGACCGTAGGCATTTCCCTTGACCACCGCAGCGACTTGCTGCCCAGAGCCCAGAAGTGACCGCAGCGCGGAGAGGTTCTGCCGTAGGGCGTCCTGGTCAATCTGGATTTCGGAAAGGTTCATCCCAGCCTCACCAGCTCAAGATTCAATTCGTGACCGCTGATCTGATTGGCCAAGTTGCTATAAACCGATGTGTAGTCGGTGACGCAGTAGGATCGGGATTCGCCCTTCGTCAATTTTTCCTCAATTTCAGGGTGTCGCTCCAAGTAGTTCGCAAGCTTGTCTGGAACGATTTCATCCTGAGAAATCACAGGTAGGCCGGAAAGGCGACGGACCTGGTCTTTGATCAGACAGTAGTGAGTGCATCCCAACACGATGTGATCCACGCCCTTCAAGAAGTCCAGGTAGTCCACTAGGATTGGCTCCAGGTACGACAGGCCATTGTTCTCGATGAGCGGCACCAACAAGGGAGCTGGCCTTGCCGTAACTTGAACTTCCGGATTCAATCGATTCAATTCGCGAGGATAGGATCCAGATTCGACCGTGCTTGCGGTAGCCAGCAGTCCGACCTTTTGCGCACCAGCTTCGATTGCCGCCTCCGCTGTCGGTCTCAGAACACCCAAGATTCGACGGTCGGGATAAGTCGCAGGCAGATACTCTTGCTGGCTTTTGCGAAGCGCTTCGGCAGATGCCGTATTGCAAGCCAAGATGATCAGCTGACAATCGTGTTCAAAGAGGAAAGACAAGGATTCGGCCAGAAACTCATGAATAGTTTCCTGTGACCGGTTCCCATATGGAACCCGTTTGGTATCGCCAAGATAGAGATAGTCGTACTGGGGCAGTTTTGCCATGATCGCCTGAGCGATCGCCAATCCACCGAGGCCCGAGTCGAAGACCCCGATTTTCATCCCTAGCTGCTTGGCGCGAGTTCCTTCGCCGGAAAGGTCCAACGA
>CAMLEL010000357.1 GCA_946478935.1 uncultured Armatimonadota bacterium | reverse complement strand
TCCAAACTTGCTGGTCATCCCACACTACTGGATTGGAGAACTTGGATTTGGCAACGTATTTATCAAAGTCGGCTTTCTTTTCATCGATGCTCACACTTAGAATCTCGAAGCCCTTTGGATGAAACTCTGCCCGAATCTTGTCGAGTCTCGGCTTGAGTTCATGGCACGGCTTGCACCAGCTTGCCATAAAGTCGATCAGTACGGTCTTACCTTTGAAAGCCTCCTCATTCCATGTCTTCCCGGATAGATCCTTCAGTCCGACTTTCGACATTGGGCGTGGCAACACTGGCGGCAAGAATCCTTCCGGGTCGGCCTTGAAGGTCTTGATCTCCGATGAGTTGCAAAAGAAGTAGCTCTTGCCTTTGTAACGCACACCGGCGGCTGGCTTCTCCTCGCCGTGCTCCTCGCCCATGGAGTTGCACACCACGCACGGAGCTTTCTTTGGCAGTTCTGCCTTGGGAATATCCACTGGTGGAGTCTGTGCCAATGCGACGATGCTCAATCCGATTAATGTGATCATGTTAAAACCTCATGCTGAAGCTGATGCCGGGGTGTTTAAGCCATATCAATAGGCCAGTCACACTCCAATTGTGTTCCGAATAGGTTACGGTCAAGTGAGTTTTGCGGCCATCGTTCATTGGCAAAACGGACCAATGCCGATCGATCACAAAGTTCACACCGAATGGTAAATTCAGAGCCCTGTCATGCTCGGAATAATTGATGGAAACATACGGCGCCGCCCGTAGATTTGGGAATGACTTCGCAAACGTAGCATAGTACGCCTTTGGTCCAGGCGGCGTTCCGATGCGGTCACTGGAAGTGCCAAAGCTAATCATCGGAATGTCGTCAGTTTCAAGATGTGCTATCCAATTGCCAATAAATCCAACTTCGTTTGCGGTTGGGTTGAACTCCAATCCCGCCTGTAGTCGCGGGGTAAAAGCGTAGGTCGCTGTAAACCGCCATCTCGGACGTTCCAGATCGATATCCACCCACCTCGCGCTGATGGTCCACTTGCTTGTAATCTCCCCCGAACTGAGGAAGCCGCCCTCTCCGGGTCACCCGGTTCACGTGGGTACGGAGACAGGTGGCCTGACCGGCTTCTGTGGATCGGGTCCGGCTTTCGCCGGACCTTGACCAAACACTCCCGCAACGATGGCCGTCAGCGGGAGGCAGCCTAGAAATCGCATCCGCCTAGCAACACCCGCAGTTCGGGCAACCTGTCGGACACGTGCAAGTTTGAGATCCTTCGCAGCATGGGCAAGAACAGTTATTCATGTTTTTTCTCCAATGGGTCTTCTGTGAGACGATCGCGGTGCGGGTCGATAAAGCTCGAGAGTGTTTGAATTGCTTCGGGTCGAACCTTGGCATAGACTTCACGGCCAATCTTGGCCGATTCGACCAAGCCAGCTGATCTCAACGTTGCCAAGTGGTGCGATAGCGTGCTCGGGGCGCAAGGAATCTTGCATCGTACATCGCACATCGCCACGGCTTTCGGCGAACCGGAATCGCAGAGTCCAGTCACACTATCGTAAACAGCTGCTCCACCGCAACCGCGAATGCACTCAAACACTGCCAGACGCGTTGGGTCAGCGAGAGCCTGAAGCATTTTGAGAACGTCTTCCACGGAGCCAGGATACTTCGATGGTCATCGAATATTCTATGGCGATCGAAGTATTTTTGGCAAAAAGTGAATATGCCCGCAATTCACTGGTTACGGCTTGAGCCTGATCGCCCGTAGATTCATCACCCCGAGGCCGGGCTTGCTTAGAGGCTTTACCACAAGTTTCGACTTGCCTGGAGCAACGATCGCCACCTTGCCAAGGTCCAGCTTAATGAACTTCGCCCATCCCCCCGTTTTTGGGACCCGGCCTCGCACAGATTGACCTGAGACTTGGATTTCAAACTCCGCTCCGGCCGAGTCGTCAGGGGCAGCAAGCTCAATTTCGAGCCTTGGTTCGCTGCGCACGGCCTCAAACTCCCACTCGACAGTGTCGGCTGCGTTCGTCCAGAAACCGATGCAGTCCTTGTCTTGTTCGTAACCAAGGTTTCCGTTCAATTTGGCATCGATCGCCTTCAGTTCGAGCGAGCCGTCGGGTGCCTGTTTGGGCAGGACGGGTACGACCACCGGATCGCCGTCTAGTTCAAGTTTGAAGACTGCTGGCATTTGGGAGGCGAACGATATGTTTGGCAGTTGCGCACCGCCCGAGACCATGTCGGCGGTGGCCTGTGATCCAAGCAATCGGGCAACTTTTGCCACTCGGTTTTGAAGGCCGGGTAGTTCGATCAGCTGATTTGGCTTTGGTTGGAAGACGTGCAGAAAGAGCATCCGACCTTTCCGCGTGACCCTTCCCCAAGGGAGTTGTTTGGGAAACGGCGAGGCAGAAGCTCCATAGATCGCCTCGCCATTTACTTTCATCCATTTCCCGACTTCCGCAAGTCTCTCAACGCTGGGCTGCGGGATTTCGCCCAGGCCCGTCGGACCCACGTTCAGCAGGTAGTTCCCACCTTTCGACACGCAATCGATCAGGTTTTGAACGAGCTTTGCGCTGGATTTCCAGTTGTGGTCGTGGGAGGAGTAGCCCCAGGTGCCGTTCATGGTCATGCACGACTCCCAGTCCACGCCTGGCCCGAAGCCGTTGGCCGGGATCTCCTGCTCAGGTGTCCCGTAGTCGCCCATAAAGTGGTCACCCTGGTTCATGCCGGCCATCCCGGCCCGTCCCTTGTCGACCCGGTTATTGATAATAATGTTGGGCTGCAGCTTGCGGACGTAGGCGTAGAGGTCCTTGCCCATCTCGTGCGTCCAGGTGGACTCCCATTCGCCGTCGAACCAAAGGATGCCGATGTCGCCGTAATCGGTCAGAAGCTCCTTCAGTTGGCCCTTCATGTACTCGACGTAACGCGGGAAGTTGGCTTTGACGTCCGGCCTGGGATCCCAACTGCGGCGAGGCAGATAGTCGGGATGGTGCCAGTCCATGATGGAATGGTAGAAGCAAAGCTTGATGCCCGCTTCCTTGCAGGCCTGGGCAAGGTGCTTGAGAAGGTCCTTTTTGTGGGGCGTGCCAGCGATATCCCAGTCAGTCAGCTTCGAATCCCAAAGCCCCCACCCCTCGTGGTGCTTGCTGGTGAGCACCATGTATTTCATGCCCGCGCGTTTAGCGAGGCGAGCCCAGTCGCGCGCGAAGTTTGGTTTCGGTTTGAAGCGATCGGCGTACTGCTCGTACTCCTTCGCGGGAATGCCTTCGTTTTCCATC
>CAMLEL010000356.1 GCA_946478935.1 uncultured Armatimonadota bacterium | reverse complement strand
ACTTGTAATCCTTTTTGGAACCTGGTCGCTGGGCGAAGAACTCCTCCAAGACACCAATTTTGTTCAACAGGATCGCCGTGGTTTCAGTGGGTTGAGCGCCATTCATCAGCCAATGGAGCGCTCGCTCCTTATTGATGTTGATAAGCGTCGGCTTCACAACCGGATCGTACTGGCCGATGGTCTCTACGAACGCGCCGTTGCGGCCCGCTGTGCTCTTGGCAATGACCACGCGATAGAACGGTCGTCCCTTAGTGCCAATACGTCTCAATCGAATTTTAACCATTAATTCTTGTTTTCCCTATCTTCGTCTGCCTTGCTTCTTCATCATCCGCTGCTGCAGCTTGCCCATCTGTTTCATTCCCTTGCGCATTTCGTAGAGCTGTTTGAGAAGTGAATTAACCTCCTCCACGGTTGTGCCGGAACCTGCGGCAAGTCGCTTTCGGCGCGAACCGTTGATTATATCCGGATTCGACCGCTCTTTTGGCGTCATGCTAAGGATAATGGCCTCGATTCGGTTCACTTTTTGGTCGTTGATCTGATCCAACGCCTCTTCTGGAATCTGTGCGACGCCCGGCAATCGTTTGATGATGTCCCTCACCGGACCCATCTTCCGCATCATCTTGAACTGGCTGAGCATGTCATTGAAGTCCAGACTGCCCTGCTTGATCTTGGCTTCCAAGCCTGCCGCTTCGTCCTTGTCGAAAGCGATCTCGGCCTTCTCAATGATGCCAAGAATGTCGCCAAAGCCCAGTATCCGGCCCGCCATCCGCTCGGCATCGAAGACATCCAGCATCTCGATTTGCTCGCCCACGCCGATGAATCGAACCGGGACGCCCGTTGCTTGTCGAACACTGAGGACGGCGCCGCCGCGCGTGTCGCCATCGAGCTTGCTGAAAATCGCACCGGAGAGCTGCACCTGCTCGTGAAATGCGCTGGCAACATTGACCGCTTCCTGGCCGGTGGTGGAATCCAGGACCAAGATCGTTTCCGTCGGCTTGACGGCCTGCGAGACTCGGCGCAGCTCCGCCATCAGGTCATCGTCCACGGTGAGCCGCCCTGCCGTGTCGACGATGAGCACGTCCAGCATCAGGTGCCGAGCGCGTTCAAGGGCTTCCTTGGCGATCTGCTCGGGCTTCGAGCCGTCGGTCTTGGCAAAAACCGGCACCTCGATCTGTTCGCCGAGGACTTGCAGTTGCTTGATGGCGGCCGGTCGCTGAATGTCGCATGCCGCCATCATGGGCTTCTTGCCCTGCTTGATCAGCCACTTGGCAAGCTTGGCGCAGGTGGTGGTTTTGCCCGAGCCTTGCAGGCCGCAGAGCAGCACCACGGCCGGAGGCTGGGACCCATAGTTGAAGCGTGGCGTGTCCCCGCCCAGCGTCTCCACCAGAGTGTCCCGAACGATCTTGATGATGGTTTGGTCGGCATTGAGGCTGGCGAAGAGGTCCTCGCCGACCGCTTTTTCCTTGACCGAGGCGATAAAGCTTTTGGCGACCGTGAAATTGACGTCGGCCTCAAGGAGGGCGACGCGCACCTCCCGCAGCATTTCATTGACGTCGTCTTCGGTGAGCCGACCCTTGCGCTTGAGCCCGGCGAAGATGCCGGAAAGCCGCTTGGTCAAATTGTCCAACATGAACCGGAGAGTGTACCGGCTGCTTGTCGGGAGTCTAGGCTATTTCTTCGAATTCGAGGAACGTCGCCGGCGACGGAGCACAGCGGCGGCGCCCAAGCCGAGCGCGGCCAGGGTGGCCGGTTCTGGAACAGGGGCCGCTGCTCCTGGAACGTAGATGAGGGCTGTACTGTTTTGTGTCGGAGCCCCCATATAACCGATTAGTGTTTCAGTTCCGGTGGCTTTGTTGACGCGATATAGATTGTCTACAACACTATCAACCATGAAGATGGAGCCGTCTCCCGAATCGAAAGCGGCATCCGTCATGAACCGTGGATTGGTAAATCCGCCAATAAGCGTCATCATGCCATTCGACCGATTCACACTGTAGAGCTTATCAGTTGCGGTACTCGAGGCATACATAACGTCGCCAGCTGCATCATAGGCCAAGGCATACTCGCCTCCTAGGAAGGTGCTGTTGAATCCGACCAAAGTATGGACACCGGTCGTCATATCGAGACGGTAAAGACCAGTTCCCGTTGAACCGCCGTTTAGTCCGGGCGAGATTCCGAACAATGTATTCGTTGACGAATCGAACTCGATTGCGGAAAACTGCAAAGTCGAAGGATAGAACCCAATAAGCGAAACAGCGAACGTATCTAGATTGAAGTGATAGAGACCTTTACCTTGAAGGTTGGCTGCAACCAATAATGCATGCCCAGTCAGCGGATTATAGGTCGCTGAAGAAACTGCAAACTGCGGGGCAAAACTGCTCAATAATGTTGTCGCTCCCGTAGCCATATTGACTTCGCGAATCGCTCCACCCTGCTCCAAGCTTAGAAGTCTTTGGCCAAAGCTCATTGCGGCAACGCAGGGCAGGGCAGTAACCACAAAAGTGCGAAGAAAATAATTCATATGATTTCAGAGAGCATATTAGTCACTGATTAAAAATTGAACTGATAATTTTGCCAGTTTAGAATCCAGCATTCGATTGCCATCGCAGTTCACAAAGGAGGAAGGATGTCGGAGTAAGTCGGGCGACTACGGTCGCTCGGCGCAGCCGGATTCGTTGCTCTTCTTGGCGGCGTCGAGGATGCGGCAGGCGTCGGCGGCGATCTCGGGATTCAGGATGCCCTCCGGGCTCTTGCCCTTGCGCACACAATCCAGAAAATACTGGGCGGAGTTGCCAATCGGCAGGGGCGGGGCGGTGCGACCCTCCTCCCGGCCAACGGTGGCCCGGTACACGAAATTGCCCTGCACGCTGAGCGTGCCGTCCCGGCCATAGATTCGGGGGTTGGCGGCGTGATCGTCCCCCTTATGCGCCCACGTGCCCTCCAGCAGCGCCTGCATCTTGGGATAGCGAAGGATGATGGAAGCATAATCGTCCGGCACCTCATAATCCTTGGTGTAGTTTTGTCGGATTCCGTAGACGGTTTCCTGCATTCCAAACAGCCATCGGCACAGCACCGCCCCATAGGAGCAGAAATCGGCGATCGCGCCGCCGCCGTTGCGCTTCTCATCGTGCAGCCATCCCACAAACCACTCGTCGCATCCGATCTCCTTCGGCCCGAAGTGGCCATTGCGATACTGAAGGTTGAAGACGGGCCCGATCGCGCCCTCGTCGAGCAGCCGCTTGACCTCATGGAGCCA
>CAMLEL010000355.1 GCA_946478935.1 uncultured Armatimonadota bacterium | reverse complement strand
TCATGCTGAAGATGGGCGGCTACGGTTTCCTGCGCTTCAGCCTGCCGATCACGCCGGATGCCAGCCGCGAGCTCGACTGGCTGATGATCGGCCTGTCGCTGATCGCGATCGTGTACATCAGCTTCGCGTGTAGACTCACAGGTCAATCCTGAAATATGCGGTTGTGTCTTTGCAGTTGGGCGCGACAAATTTTTAGTCCAAGCTCAACTGATGAAGAAATCTGGGAATAGGCGCGGCGACGATGGGTTCCTCAGGATTGATTGCCGGCTGTGACCTACTATTCGCGTAAGTTCGAACTTGTTGGAGCATAATGCTGCCGGCAATAAAAATGAGTTTCGTTACACTGCTGCCATCGGGATGCTGGATAAGGACGAAACGGTCAATGTAATTGCAGGCGGCCCATAGGGCCAGTGCTACAACCGAGAACCAAAACCAGAGGCTAACTCCGATAACTACTCCAATATCGCATCGATGTACTTACTAACAGCTCCAGAGCTTCGCTCCAGATAGAGTTTAGGTTCGATAGCCTCCACTTCACTAATTAGCCAACTGTCGCCGTCGTAGGGTAACAAGTCGATTCGAAGGTATGGCAAAAACCAGGGCAGGAATCTCGACACTTTCCTAGCAATGATCCTGTCTTCTTCACTCACAGGCTCAACGGACACGCTCAGTTGTGTTGGGGAACTCCACTTGCGGAGGAGGACGTGGGACGGTTCACCGGCCAACACGACGATAGCTCGCTCGCCGAGACTTTCGGTAAGGCTGAGGAACGGTTGGACAAGGATGTCCTCAACCGCACTGCGGACATCGATTTCTCTGCGCCGTCCTTCGGGCAGAACCCTTGTGAATCCGGCAGAACCCGCTGATACGGCCGGTTTGATTATCGCGTCCGACCACGCATCCAAGGCAACCAATGAGTCCCAGGAAAGGGGAATTCCGTGCTCGACCAAAATGGTTGGAACGATTTCAAGCCCCGCATTCTGCAATTCCAGTAGATATCTCTTATGCTGATTCCACTCCACCGCCTGGTAAGGGTTCAAGAGTTTCGTCACTGACGAAACCGTCTTTGCCCAATTTAGGAAATCATCACCATGATCGCTGTAGTCCCAACAAGACTTTAGGATCACCGCGTCAAATAAAGCAAAGTCAACCATTTCCGTCCATGGAATAACCACCGCGTTCACACCGCGCCTTGCGCATTCTTCAAGTATGAAGTTGCAGTCTTCGTCATCAACAGGCAATTCCGCACAGGAAGCAAATGCAATATTTCTCATGGCTTTACTCCAGGTACACTTCCGCGAACTGGATAGGAACGACGATGCCTGCGTTTTGGAGAATTTTATGGAACCGCCGGCAAATGCTGGCAGTTTCGGCAAAGGTCGAGATTGCGTTGCCCAATGCAATGAGAATCACGGACCGAGTTGATGACGTGACCTTGTGCAAATCTGAGTCAACATCTTTCTTACCGAGCCACGCCACAACATTCGAAGCATCGGAATAGTAGAGATCTCCAGGATTCAAAACTAACGGTTTATCTTTGAAGAGCGGCAGGATGGTTTCTTCACCGGTCGCTACCCCCAAGTATAGGTTGCCGACTAACGATTCTCGGTCATGCAATCCTAGACCGCTCGCGCTTTCGATCGATGCAATATTGCAAGCATCGATTAGAGCATTGTATCTCTTGAATCCCTTCTCCGCGAAACTGCGGATAAGACGCTCGCCGGCAGGAGTTTGGCTCGCGTAACCCATTCGTTCGAATATCTGGCGATAGGCTTTGGCTGGCTCTGAGTTCAAAAGATCGCAGTGGTTTGCCAGAACCCCTTCAACCCTTGCATAGTCTGTCTTGGAAAGCTCCGACGAAAAAACTTGAGGGGAAAACGGGCCAAGGATACAGATGCTCGGTTTCAATATGCCGAGCATCTGCGCCCCTTTCGACACGTCGAATTTCAACCCAAACTTCCTTGTACGAGCACTGCGCGAACAGGGGACCCATCGGCACCTTGGATCTTCAAAGGGAGGGCCCACAAAGTGTACGAACCCCCTGCCGCGACATGCTCCATGTGTATGCCTTCCAGGATGAGGACATTGTTGCCAAGCAGCATATTGTGCGCCGGATAGGTTTCGTCGCCGAAACGGTCAATCCCAATATAGTCTATTCCTACGAGGTTTACTGCCTTGGCAACAAGCTTCTCAGCTGCCTCCTTCGTTACGTAAGCATGTTGCTCATCAAAAGTGAGCCAGGGATAGGCGGCAGAGTTCTTCGTCTTGAACAAAACATTCGATCCGGTGAGATCAACGTTGTCGGGCACGTGATCAGGTTCCACTCGATCTCCGCTGACCTCGATAACAAGGGCTCGCCCGCTAAACCTGCCCAGTGGGATTTCTTCAAGGGTCGCTCCGTGCTTAAAGAAATGACGAGGCGGGTCAACATGAGTCAAGAAGTGGGTTGTCCACCCCAGTTTAAGAATGCTGCATGGGCATCCGTCTTCCACGTCACATAACCTTTCAATAACGAGGGGGTCGTCGCCGGGATAGACGATGGATGCCGGAGAAATTGTGGTGCTAATGTCGATGATGTTTTCCATGTTTGTCCTTATCTGTAATGCTTAGGCTAGCCTAGCGTTGAGAGAAATGAAAGGGGCACGCCCAGTCTGCCGGGTGGCTTGCGCCCGAGTATTGCCCCGCGCCTGAGCCTGCACCAAAATCATTGAGTGCGGGATTAATGCATCCTTGAAGGGCAATGTCGCGCCGACGCACAGCATTTTGGAAGGATTCAAACTTCCCGGTGCGCCGCAGGTCCTCGAACTGGTCGTGAGGGTTGAAAACTAGCGTGGGCCACGCGAAGCGCCGTGAGTACCGGGAGGCTCCTGGATGCAGTCCAACGATGAAGAATGACTTGCCACCGAAACTGAATTCGAAATTCGGGTCGTTGGGATCAGATGCCACGGTTTGGTCCCACTCCATCGAGTCACTCTCATGGAGATTCTGCAAAAGGGTCCACATCAGTTCTTCGAATGTCTCTTCGCCCGACGCGGGGTGATTGTGGAAGGTCGCAACGAACGTCGAAAACGGTCCGACCATCAAGTGCTCCTCGCGAATGAACTGGGCCAAGTCTTGACCGAGTGCTTGAGCAGTTTCGATCTGATGCAGTTGGCCATACATGCCAAAGCGATAATTAAGGGTATTGACGGCCGACTTAGCGCCCACGCAGGGAAAGTGATCGCTGATCACCAGGGCCCGGAACTGCTGATGACGCGCCGTTCGGCCACGGCCGGTTTCGCGCCGGGCGCC
>CAMLEL010000354.1 GCA_946478935.1 uncultured Armatimonadota bacterium | reverse complement strand
CTTCTGATCCCAAATGCGGGGGTAAGCCTCATCAAACTCGGTCAACACGAGAATGCCTGCCGCGCTCAGACGATCGAGTTCCTCTTCAAACTCTGCGATGCGGCTCAATCGCTCTTCGACACGCTGCCGGTCTGAACCCGGTAAGCGCAACCTCACGAATTCAGATAGATCTGACTCAGGCACGTTTCGCAAGGCTCGCCATGCGCCTGCCGGTAACGGGTCCAAGTCGGGGATCAAATGACTGTTGAGAGCGACGACGACAATCTTTCTCATGAATTGCTTCTCGCTCTTGCCGTTGCCAATGTGAATGGTGTGATCTCTGGCACGCCTGCCCGATGAAGTTTGATTGACATGGCGGCCAAGGTCCAACCAGAGTCCACGATGTCATCCACCAACAGGCAGTTCCCCGGCAGAATTCGACTCGGATCGACTTCGAATGCGTCCCACACGTTCTGGAGTTGCCGGGTGCTGTTTTGCATCGACTTTTGTTCCTCATTGACGCGTTCCTTCACTAGAGCGGCGCTTGCCGGTATTCCGAGCGCCTTGGCCAATACGCTTGCGAATTTGGCCAAGGCATCGCTTCTGCGGCTCGGAACCCAAGTCAGCCAATCGATCTTTCCTTCCAATTTTCGAATTGCTTCGACGGATGGTGCGATCAGTTCAGGCGAATATTCCAGGTCCTCGTACTTGCCTTTACTGACCAACCTGCCCCATCCGGCGTCGTTGTACACGCTCAGGGATATCCCGGGACGATGCACCTCATCATTGGGGATCTTCTTCCGGCGATCCGGTTCGACAAAACCGGGTGGAAAAAAACTTGGTGAAATGATTCGCTGCTCGTTTTGCTTGAGATAGGAGATTGCCTCAAGGACTGCTTCACGACTAGGGATTGGGTGCTTGAGGTTGGCACAGTTATCGCATTTGCCACAGTCACGAGCGCTCGCATCATCCAGTGCCTCGGCCAAGAAGCGCATCCGGCACTTCTCCGTTCTAGCGAACTCGCGCATCTGGTCCAATTCGAGGCGTCGTTGAGCGGTGATTTCTTGGGAACGAAGCCGGCCATAGTTCCACGCGGGATCAATCCATCGGTAGCCAGATTCGTCATGAGCGATTGCTCCTTCGACTTCAAGGAGCTTCAGCGCTTTGTCAATCTTGCTTCGCCGCAGGTTCGTTTTTGCAGTGAGGGCATCGATCGTGCGGTAGCTCTCGGATTCAAGCATGGGTCGTAAGAGGTCAAAGACTTCTGCCCCGGGAAACGCTGAATCAATGAAATAGTCCGTGATTTCGTCATCTTCCGCGCCCTCAAATAGAACGACCTCGGCTCGCTCCAATGCACGACCCGCACGGCCGATCTGCTGGTAGTAGCTGATCACCGACCCCGGTCTTTGAAAGTGGACGATGAACGCAACGTCGGCCTTGTCGTATCCCATGCCGAGCGCCGTCGTCGCGACCAGGACCTTGATTTCGTTCATCTGGAACTTTCTCTCAAGTTCCACGCGATCCTCGGTCGAAGCGTCAGCATAGTAGGCAGCAGCATCGATTCCCTTCTCGATGAGCCATTGGGCCACGCGTTTTGCGTCGTGCACTGTTAGGGTGTATACGATGCCGCTTCCTTCCAGCTTGGGAGTGAATTGGCTCAGCCACGCCAGACGCTCTGATTGATCGGCGAGGAGTTGAACTCGTAACCGAAGGCTCTCTCTCATCAATGGACCGCGCTGAATCTGAAGGGAGTCGCCGAGTTGGCCACGAATATCTTCGATGACGCGATCATTTGCCGTCGCCGTTGTCGCCAGAATCGCTGACTGGGAATTCAAGCGGCTCACCGTTTCCAAAATACGGCGATAGTCCGGCCGAAAATCGTGACCCCAGTCGCTGATGCAGTGGGCTTCGTCGATGACGAGCAATCGGGTTCGTCGTTCCAACTCTGGAAGGATTGAGGACTTGAATGCAGGGTTGCCGAGTCTCTCTGGCGATACAAGCAGCAGGTCGACTCGATCATTCGCCAACTCGTGCTCAATCGCGTCCCAGTCTTCGCGATTGGTGGAATTGATGGTCAGGGCCCTGACATTGAACTTTGTCGCAAGGTCAGTCTGGTTCCTCATCAATGAGAGCAGCGGACTGACTAGCAAGGTCGGCCCACCACCCCTCTCACGTAATAGCCGCGTCGCAAGAAAATAGACCAAGCTCTTGCCCCAACCTGTTCGCTGGACAACCAATTCTCGGGCCCCTGGCGAGAGGATGGGTTCGATCGCCTCCCACTGTCCATCACGAAACGCCGCGCTTGGACCAAATGCCTGGACAAGGCAATCTTCGGCGAGCTTTCGAGGGGAGAGGGCGGCCATTTGTAGAGATCAGTCTACATCTTTTTGGACTCGGACGGGAATCCAGCCAGTCAACGAATTAATGCGCCAAACGTGAGCCGCAACTTCGAGTTCCTTGAGAAGAAGTTTGGACTCAGTAATTTCGCCACTTTCGAGCAAGGTCCGGCGAAGGACGCCGGGAAGGAGTCCTGAATCAAGCGGCGGAGTTACCAGGCGCCCGTCGATTTCCGCTACCAGATTCCCTTTGCAGAACTCAGTTGCTTCGCCTCGCTCATTCCAAAGCAGAACCTCATTGAGGCCGCTCATGCGGAGTTCGCGGTCTATGTGGCTTCGACGGTTGGTTTTGAACCTCAAGCTTGGATCGCCCGATTGTACGGGGATACGGGCCAGGGTTGACCTCAACATTGACGGCTTTTGAGGCACGGCACAGGCTTCGACCGACATGACCCCCGCTTGACTGAGGGACAATCGCACTCGCATTTCAGAGTCTCCGCAGGCCGCTTGGACCGCCCTTCGCGCCTGATCGGGATCAAATTCGATACCAAAGGTCGCTGCCGACTGAGCCAGACGTTCCAGGTGCAAGGAAACGCGACCGGTATCCGGCCAGCCCATAGTCTCGAAGAGCGCCCACTCTTTGCTGGTTCGATTCAGCGCCAAAGTCTTCAAACGGGTCTCGTTCCATTCGGCTGCCGAGTCGGAATCCCAGACGATTCCCCCGCCAGTTCCATATTCCAAGATGCCATGTCGCACGGACCGCGAGATGGTGCGAATGCCGACAGAAAAACGGGAGCCATGGGGACCCATGAAGCCAAGTGCGCCGGTATAGGCACCTCGTGGAGATTGCTCCAGTTCACTGATGATTCGCATCGTTTGAACTTTGGGCGCCCCGACGATTGATGCACAAGGAAATAATGCGGCAAAGGCTTCGGAAACCGAACCGCAAAACGCTGCCTCGATCGTTGAGGTCATCTG
>CAMLEL010000353.1 GCA_946478935.1 uncultured Armatimonadota bacterium | reverse complement strand
GGTGGCACGAGCCGATCTCATCCCAGCCGATCATTGCCATTTACGCTGGAATGCTCCCTTTTGGACATTGAAGGCGTACCCAAACGCATCGAGTTGATTGGTGCGTTCGCACGGTTTGCTGATTCCAAACTCGAACCTCCGGGAACAATGGGCGCTTCAGTTCAAATTCTCGATGATGATGCTGTCGTCTTCCGGCAGGACCTGGTTCAAGGTCGGCACTACTCCGATGCCAGCAATCTCACTTGCAATGACCGGGCCAATGGCGATGGAACGAGTCTGAAGAGCTGTGGTTTATTGCGCATGGATGGCGTCGACTACCGTTTGGATCGCTTGACCATTGATCTCCCAGAGCTTGTTGATCCGCGTGCTTTAGTGTTTCGAGACTTGGGTACGCCGGCATCGTTCGTCATTCTCGGTGTGTATGTCGACGTGGAGTCTCCAAAGGGCTGTCCATTCCACAGTAAATCCGGACTCATTTCCTTGCGTGAGGTCGGGGCAATTGTGCGGGTCGGTGATCGTCGGAGATTCTCCAGGGCGTTGGCCCAACTCGACGCCGGAATCCTTTCGGCAGAGGACTTGGACGAGGCGAGAGGACAGGCATTGACTTTCCTGGCCGTCGTTACCGCTGGAATGCTTGAATCCGGAGGAGCCAAAGAACTTCATCGGATCCAACTCGATGCGGCTCGCACACTGGACAAGCTTGAATCTTTGGAAGCCATCTCAGAGTGCGTCACCGCCCTATGCGAACAGGTCGCTGAACCGTTGTTTGCGGCCCCTGAGTCACCGTCCGGACACTTGGTCGACCGGGCACTGGCGATCGTCGATCGAAACTTCGCCAAGCAGCTCACAGACTCCGTCGTTGCCGAGCAGCTTGGCCTAAGCACATCACACTTTCGATTCCTGTTCAAGCAGGCGACAGGGAATCCATTTCACAAGTATCTGATCGCCGTTCGGCTTGAGAAAGCGAAGCAGATGCTGCTGGAGCAAGGGTTGCCGGTCAGCCATGTGGCGGCAGCAGTGGGATTTACGGGCCTCTCGCACTTCAGCCGTGCCTTTGCTCAGCGCTTCAAAGCGAGCCCGACGAGCATTCGGCGACAAGCGGTCTAATCTATACTAGGGCACATGGTTTCGATCCAGCGCCTATCTCATGGATTTGACGGGCGACAGGTGCTGGAAGACATCAACCTGGAAATCGCCCCGACCGAAATCGTGGCTGTTATGGCATCGAGTGGCGGTGGCAAGACCACCTTGCTCCGTTGCATTGCTGGCCTGATCACACCCGATAAGGGATTGATACTTGTGGATGGTATCGACGTTCACAGTGAGACTGAACGGGCTCGCCACCGAATGGGAATGGTGTTTCAGTCGGCCGCGCTGTTCGACTACATGAACGTCCTCGAAAACGTGCGGTTTGGCGTCGAAAGATGGTCCGAGGAACCTGCTGACCAGCACACTAGAATCGTTCGGGAAGCTTTGGCGATGGTTGGACTGCAGGAATCCGAACATTTGTTGCCCGCAGAGCTGAGTGGTGGGATGAAAAAACGGGTCGGAATCGCTCGAGCTTTGTCCCTTAAGCCCAAAGTCATGCTCTTTGATGAGCCGACCACGGGCCTTGATCCGGTCACGACCTATACGATCGATCAACTCATTTTGAGGGCCAGGGCTGAACTAGGTATCACGTCCATTCTCGTGAGCCATGATGTCTCGAGCGTGTTTCGAGTGGCCGATCGGATCGCTTTCCTTGAAGGTGGCAAGCTTACATTCGTCGGAAACCCCAACGAGTTTGGCGAATCACGCATTGAAGCCATCCATGAACTTGTTGAAAAGTCACGGGCAACCCAGATCGACGTTAACGAGTGAACATCCACCAAGGTTTATCGTTATGCCACTAGAGGCGATAAATCTTGACAGCCAACTTTCAACGCATAGCACTGACTGCATTTCTTACTCTGGCGATCTCATCGCTTGGCTTCAGCCAAGCAGCAGGGCCGACAGGTGGGGGTTTGCAGGGCGGCCAAGCCGCCGGTCAGGGTGCTGGGAAGGACCGCAAAGCGGGCGCGAAAAGGGCTGGAGAAATGCTGGAGAAGGAAGTTTGGTCCAAACTTGACCCGCCGCTTTCAGCAAGTCAGCGAGCCGAACTGAAGCGGATCGATGCAAAAACCAAATCATCCATGCAAGAGCTCAGGGCAAAGGCAAAAAATGGCGATCGGAAGTCATGGAAAGCCGAGGTCGATAAAGTTCAGCAGGAACGTCGCGAGAGTATTCGAGCTTTACTATCGCCTGCCCAAGAGAGGAGCTTTGCTGCGCTAATGAAGGTCGCCCAGGAAAAAGCCAAGCGTAATCGTGGAAAAGACGGGAAGGGTCGAGCCTGACCAGCTAGCATTCGTTTTTTACAATCCTAAAAACACTAACACTCGATGAGATTCGCCGGTGGCCCCTCAAAGGCTACCGGCACTTTTTTTAAGCGGGACAACAAAACCCCATTCCGGACTTTCGTCTGGATCGTCGCAAATCCTTTCTCCGATTGGACTCGCCTCATAAAAGCCATAAAGCTTATGAGCGTTCACCAACTTCTTGTCGCTCCAAATTTCCATCGCGTTGCGACCCAAGTTCCTTGCTTCTTGGATCGTGGTCTGGATCAAGACTCCGCCAATGCCTTGATGCCGGTGCTCAGGATGGACGTAGAGCCGCTCTAATGAACAATCGGCCCCTCCTGCGCGGAGCTTTCCGCCCACATGAACCACTGAGCCAACAGTGCCCGGCAAAACATCAAACAACTCGAGGCCGCATGTTCCTGCAATCCTTCCATCTATCTCAGCAACCCAAAATCGATGGCCCAACTCCAGATACCAACGGTCCAAATCGTAAAGGTCGCTGCAGTAGTCATCGGCGTCCCATGTGAAGCCATATTCATCGAACACGGCCTTGACCACTGCTGCCGCATCGCTCGAATCCCGGCCAGTTGCAGGGCGGATGGTCGGACGCATGCCTGGGAGTTTACAGCCCACGGCTCTTGATTCGTCAGAGGAGACAAGGTATATTATTTCGGCGCGGATCGTTAGCTCAGTTGGTAGAGCAGCTGACTCTTAATCAGCGGGTCGTAGGTTCGAGCCCTACATCGCCCACCACCCAGTTCGTAGGGATCGAACTCGGTGGCACATCCGTCAATTTGTCGCGCAAAATGCGGGCTTTCGACGATGCGTCGGGTCTCTGCGCGCGTCTCTGGCCTCAAAAATATCGCCAATAGGCGATCCGTCTCTGCATCGAAAAATCCCGTTCCTGGCGGAGCGGCAGAGACCGGTTCGCTGAC
>CAMLEL010000352.1 GCA_946478935.1 uncultured Armatimonadota bacterium | reverse complement strand
TTTCGGGAGTTCAAACCACCCGGTCTTTCAGCTACGTCGTTTCCACCGGGTCGCAGGACGTGACCATCACCTTTACATGCCTTCCAAACGAGGCCGAAACTTTTGGGCTGCTGGCCGACAAGGCCATGCGCACCTTGCGACCGCTGCGTTAGAACTTGATCCGCTTCTCGACCACGCTGCGCACTCCCTTGCTTCCGCTCGATTTGACCTTGAACAAGCTAGAGTTCACGGGCACATTCCGCTGGAGTTTGACGACTACCGTCTCAAAGCGCAGTTCGGACTTCTTGAGATCGTACACCATGACTCGGTGAATCAGCGCCGACTTGGGGTCAATGAAGTAATCGACGTAGACGCCCTGACCATGCGCCGTTTCATGAAGCACGGTCCACTTCTTGCCATTCCATGACACGTTCTCGGAGAGCTTCATCTTGCTCCGCTCCATGTTGGAGCCGGGCGACGTGGAAAGCTGACGCTTCCAATCCCAAAAGCTCATCGCTTCCAAGTTGATCGGGACCGGTATGACGTCGAGATCGAATTGAGCCAGCTGAACATTGCCAGAAAAGTCATCCATGGACGTCCGCTTGCCGTCGCTGATAAAAGTGCGGGACCGGTTGCCGAAAGCCGGTCCGGTGAGCTTGGCATGGATCTTCAATTCCTTCATGTAGGTCAAATCGGTCACAACCGCATCCTTGCCAAAGCGAATTCCCGTCATCTTGACGACCACCTTCGCAGTCTTCGTGGAGCTGTAAACCTGTCGCATCTTGGCGAGCAATTTCTCCACCTCAGGATCGGCGGCATGGACCATGCCCACGGCAGCAAAAAAGACCGCAGCCAAAATTAATCTAACGTTCATGTTCATGAAGTACGGCCATCCTTCTCGGCAAAGTTGCTTCTCCGCGAACAGCGGGAAGTTTGACCGATCGAATTTGAGAAAAGTTTACAGGAAAGCCCCAAAACTGCGCGATCGTAAAGGCGCAACCCGTGAAATGTCCAAGAATTGACACCATTTTCGCATTAATTCCTCCCTTTTGTGGGCAACTGGCAAATATACTTTCTATTGCATCCAATCGAACCGATATGGATGAAGAGACAAAAGGGGATGTCGTTACAATATCTGCCGTTCAGGCAACCGTCGGATTCAACTTGTCGCACCGCGAACAATGTGTTGGTGGTCGAAGATGACTCCGGTGATGAATTCTTTATCATGCGTGCGCTTCGCGGGCTGAAACTCGACGCAAATGTGGTGGTCGCTCGCGATGGCCAAGAGGCATGCGATTACCTGTTTTCCCAAGATTGGAAGAGTAGCAGCAGTCGCAGCGCCGGACCAACCGTGATCATGCTCGACCTCAATCTGCCCAAAATTTCGGGGTTGGAACTCTTGGCCAAGATCAAGGCGCACGAGTATCTGAGGACTATCCCGGTCGTGATCATGACATCGAACGAATCTGAAAGAGACCTCAGCGAGTGCTACCGTCTCGGCGCCAACTCGGTAGTCCAAAAAGGACGCTTTCTGGAAGACTTTCGTGAATCCATCGGCCTCACGGTCACCTACTGGACCCGCGTTAACGTGAAGTCAGCTTAGATTCAACTCAGCAATGACCGCGTGATGGTCGGACACGAGCCGCTCTCCGAACCTTGCCGGCATGACTTGGCTTGCGAGGATGGGTATGCGGCGTGTGAAGATGTAGTCGATTTGACCTTCGTCGCGCCGACCCCAATCATGAAAGGTGGTCTCAGGCGTCCCCAGCGATGTTTGAAAGCCAGCCTGCATGACCATCGATGGCGGAATGCTTTCGGGTGAGGAATTGAAGTCTCCAGCAAGAATTGCGGGAATGTCGCCTCCGCTTCGCTCGAGGATAAGCCTGACCCCCTCTTGCCGGGCCCGCTCAGAAACATGGTCGAGGTGCGTATTCAGCACGCGGACTTTGCGTCCGCTCCAGTTAACGTCGGCCCAGGTACAGATGCGCTCGCAGGCTGTGGACCAAGACACCGAGCCAGGAACCTCTGGAGTTTCCGAAAGCCAGAAGGTCCCGGAGTCATCCAACTCACCAGTTCGGGTGAAAATTGGCGCGAACTCGCCTTCACGTTCGCCATCGAGTCGACCCGCTCCAATCCATTGGTATCCGACCAGCGTCTGCTCCAACTTGGCCAATTGCCTCGGCAACACTTCTTGGAAGCAATAGAGATCGGCATCCAGAGATTTGATGAATTCACCGATCGCTGATTCTCGAAACGCCCACCCGTTGGGACCGTCATCGGAGTCTGCGTTTCGAATGTTGAACGTCGCGACGCGGAGTTTCACGCTCTACGGACGGGTTCGAGGGCGACCATCGGTGCAGTACTCTGAAGAGATTCGCTGGAAGGTGTTTCAACCCTTGAGAGGCGATCGTGGCTCCAAATTAGCGCGGCAAGGCTTCCCACAGTGTAGATGATGAAGAAAACCCTGGCGTGTCTGCTCATTAAAATCGACCTCGATTTATTAAACGGTTAAGGCCGATTTACGGTTCGTCAACAACCAAAAAGCGATTTACCGCATCTCGGGCACAGGTTCAGCATCGGGTCGAAGTGGTTGCCACAATTGAGGCAGACTGCGTTTCCCGCCGAATCGATCTCCATGAGCTGCTCTTCGATTGCCCGACGATCTTCCGCGTCCTGAACCTTCCTCAACTCTCCCAGGCTGTAGGGATCCGTGCGCTTGAATCCGGCAACCCACCAGATGATCGCTCCGACGAGCGAGCACAACGACAGCAGGAAGGCGGCATATCCAAACGGGTTGGCGCCCAGCGCTATTCCCAGTAGCGAAAATCCGACAAATCCGCAGACAAACGCCAGTTTCACGCCATCGGTAAGACTGGCTCCTCCGGAGCTTCGGCCGGAACGGCGGCTCGGAGTTTGCCCAGCTTGGATTCAAATGCGGCCAGCGGGCGACCTTCGAGTGAATGTTCTTTGCCTGCCAGCATGGTGGCCAGGGCTTCACACTCTGCTCGAGAGAAGGTGACGGATCCCAGAATATGCTCTTCAAACGCCTCATAGGCCAACGGCGATACCGCTTTCGCGCATTCGGCCATGGCTTCGGCATAAACCCGAATCTCGTACTGGGCGTGCGGGTCCATGCGGAGTCGCAGGAAATGGAAGAGATTGTGAAGATCGATCTGCCAGTACCACTCGGTATAGAGTGAATTTGGCAGGTTGGCCCGAGCCAATTCTCGCGCAACGTTTTGGTCCAACAGCGATTGGTAGTTGGCGTACATTTCGCGCTGCTCCCGCTCCATGGCTTCGATCACCTTTCCAAACCCGCCCATGGGGTACCAGGTACCCAG
>CAMLEL010000351.1 GCA_946478935.1 uncultured Armatimonadota bacterium | reverse complement strand
GAGGGCGGGCAATCTCACCGCGTTCAATTTTTTCGCGACCCGCGATTGCTTCGATCAGTCGGGACTTCCCTGAGCCGGCGACGCCAATTATTGCCAGAGTCGATCCGGGCGGCACTTCCAAGGCGAGTGTTGGCCCCTTCTTTCCTAGCGCAACGTGATCAAAGGACAGGCCGCGGATCGCTGAGGCACGGGAGCGGCGCAACATCTCTTAGGCTGGCAAGACGATCAGCTGTTTCGGGGCCTTGTTGAGGACTTCCACTCCATCGGAAGTAACAACCACGTCATCTTCGATGCGAACGCCACCGAAACCCGGGATGTAGACCCCAGGCTCTACCGTCCAAACTTGGCCCACTTCTAACACATCTTTGCTCGTCGAGTTCATTCGACCCGTGTCGTGGACGACGGAGCCGAGGCCATGTCCGAGGCCGTGCCCGAAGTATTGGGCCAGATCCGACTCATGCAGCACATCGCGGGCAACTTTATCGACAGCCGCTGCGGAGACTCCCGGCCGCATGGCCGCAATCGCGGCCAACTGGGCACGAAGGACTTGCGCATAAACTTCGCGGTGCCGATCCGTTGCTTCCCCGACTACGACGGTGCGCGTGATATCAGAGCTGTAACCACGAACTTTGGCGCCGAAATCCATCGTGACAAAATCGCCTACTTCCAGCTTCTTTTCAGTTGCTTTCCCATGCGGGCGAGCGCTCCGTATTCCGCTGACAACGATCGGATCAAATCCTAACTCCCAGCCCGATCGGCGAATGAAGAACTCGATATCCAGGCAGATATCCCACTCGGAAACGCCCGGCTGAATCATCCGTTGAACGTGGGCAAAGCATGCGTCCGTGACAGCGCATGCCTCTCGGATGTTGGCGATCTCTTCTGGCGACTTGACCATTCTCAAGGTCCCGATCAAATCAGGCGCTCCGCTTAGCACCACCCCGGCAAATGTAGATTTCCAGGCTTCATAAGTCGCATACGTGACGTTTGCGCTTTCGAAAGCCAGGTGCGTAAGACCCATATCCTTGACTTGGATGGCCAGGAAGTCATCGATCGTGACGGGACTTTGAAACCATGAGGTCGGCATATTGACGACCTGCTCGCCCGACTGAATTGCATATCGGCTGTCCGTTATGAAGCGAGCTTTGTCCGGAGTTACGATGGCATACCCGAAAGAACCCGTAAAACCGGTTAGCCATTTGACATTCGCGGTTTCGCTCACTAACAGGGCAGGAATCGAAGATTCCGCCATTTTTGATCTGAGTCGATCTAGGTTGGACATTTAAACGACCTCGCTCTCCACATTCTTGATGGCGTGCAGCGCCATGACATAACCGAACCCGCCGAATCCCACGATTTGCCCCAGTGTGATCGGCGCAATAACCGAGTGTCTCCGAAACTCTTCTCGAGCGTGCACATTGCTCAGGTGAACTTCTACGATCGGCAAGCGCACACTGACCAGAGCGTCGCGCAGAGCAATGGAGTAATGGGTGAGTCCGCCCGGGTTGATCACGATGGCGTCTGCCCACCGGCGATGCTCTTGAATCGTATCGATCAGAGTTCCCTCCGAGTTCGATTGCAGGATTCTCAGTTCGATGGACATCTGTTCGGCGGCCGCTTTCAACGCCGCGTCGATCTCTTCCAGCGGCTTTTTGCCATAGACGTCGGGCTCCCGAAAACCGGTCATGTTCAGGTTCGGTCCATGGAGGACAAGCACCTTAGTTGGATTCGCGTTCATTCATCAGTTCCTGTAGCGCGGGAGCCTCGATCACGTCTTCTGGAAGCAAGTGCGGAATACCATCGACCACTCGGAATCCATGACCCTGGCTCGTGCAAACCAAATAGCTCCCTGCTTGTCTGAGGGGTGGTCGGTCTTCGCAGACTGGACAAGCTAGAATGTCAAGCAATTCAGGGTCGATCATCCATTACTTCTCGATAAACTTGCACGGTCTGGCGAGCAGATTCGACCCAATCGAACCGTTTGACCCGCTCCAGCCCCCGCCTCCGCAACTCATCCAGCTTACTCGAATCGTTCAGCGCGACACGAATCGAATCCGCCCAGTGACTTGCATCCCAAGTCGGCTCCACGATGGCCGCATCTCCGGCAACCTCTGGGAGAGCGCCACCCGAGCTGCAGATCACCGGACATCCACAAGCAAATGCCTCGATGACCGGAATTCCGAATCCTTCGTGTCGGCTTGGTGCAAGGTAGAGTTGAGCCCCTGAGTAAAGCGCGCAAAGCTCCTCGTTTGAAACATATCCAACCGTTGTGACATGGCTCCCAAGAGCCTCTTGGCCCCAGCCAGCTTTACCGGTCACGACCAAGCGCTGGCCCTCAAGCATTGCCACAGCATCCACCGCCAGAGCCATGTTCTTGCGCGGCCAGCGTGTTCCCACGGTTAGGCAATACGGTGAATCGACGCCAAGGTCTCTTAACTTGGGCAACGGGTCAGCCACTCGGTTGATCCAGGTTGGCAGTCCGTTGTAGATCGGCACAGTTTTGCCTTTGGCAGCGGGGATCCAGTGTTCGATTTCCGCTGCGCTAGTCTTTGAAACTGTGATCACACGATGAGCCACCTTAACTGCATGGGGAACGGTCTTGCTGAGCATCAACCGATCTCTCGGCTTGAACCACTCAGGGCCCACAAAGAACGAAACGTCGTGAATGGTTGTGATTCCCCGCCTGCCGACAAGTGGGCTGAGACTGTATTGCGTGTGAATGGCCCGGGCTCCAGCCCTACGAGCCGCCAAGGGAAACGCGACAAGACTCCACCAGCGACTTGACCGTGCGGGAATACGCATCCACAAAAACTTTTCGGATTTGGGAATCTCAGCCGGTTCGTCGGCGTTGGATAAGAACAGGAATCGTAAGTCCAGGTCCAACTTCGATAGCCCGTGAATCAGGCCGGTCCAGTAGGAGGAATCTCCGGTGGACGTTCCGCCTGCGAGGCGAGCGTCGATAGCAACGACCTTCGGGCTCAAGGGTTAATGTCCTTTGGCCTGATTCCTGCTACCATAGAAACATCCTAACCGAATTAGACGCCAATTCTGCAAGGAGCCATTATTCATGAAAAAACGAAAACCGCCGGTCGTATTGGCCACTTGCCTGGTCATCATGCTTGTAGCCGTCGGCATTATTTATGCACCCAAGGGATCATCTGATGGGCATGTGGAGCCGACTGCTCCGCCGCCGAGCGCTGAGACGGGTGAGCGCCCGACTCTGAGTTCGTCTCAGATTTCATCTATGGCGAGCTCTGCCATGAAGGGTGACGGACCCGTCCAGGGCAAACCTGGCGCCGCTACCGTCGATGGACCCTCCATTGC
>CAMLEL010000350.1 GCA_946478935.1 uncultured Armatimonadota bacterium | reverse complement strand
CCCGGACCGTCCTTGGTGAACGCCGTGTAGGCGATCACGTATTCATCTTCGTCTTCGAGGTAGGTGATCCTTGGATCTTCCAATCCCCAAAGCTCCTCTGGATAGTTCACTGGATCAGCTTCGAGCGTCGGTTGTTCGTCGATCTTCCAGCCGTCGACACCGTTGTCTGATCTGGCCACCGTTAGGTGGCTGATTCCGCGCCGGTCCTCGCAACGACACATGAGCAAGGTTGTGCCGTCCCTGAGGCGGGTGGCGCCGGGATTGAAGACACTGTGCACAGGGTATGGCCACTCCAGAGCAGTGAGAATAGGATTCGCGTCGTGTCGACGAAATAAGTCTGCGAAGGCGCCATTTCGTTCCAGATGTCTCAAGTTCATTTGCCGTACCCCACGATCTTCCAATTTTCGGATTGATTAAATTCCAGATAACGAGCGGTGGCCGCGATCGAGGCAATCGTTGATTCTGCTCCTTGATTCTCATTCATGCGATCAATCTGGATGCCATCGCGGCAACCCCCTGTCCGCATATCGATCACCGGTTCACGTAAGTGGTTGCGACCGTAATACCAATCCAGCGCCCATTTGGCCCGTTCCGGCCAAATCGCATTGACACCGGTTGATGCTGCTTCCACACATGCGTCCACCATCGCCCACGCCTCTAAAGGTTGGTGGTCGAATGGCACCTTTGCACGCCCTCGATGCCAAACTGCATCGCTTCCTATCGGGAAGAATTCGCCATTGGCTCCAACTTGCTGCTTGCAGAGCCAGTCCAGGGAGTCTAGGCCGATTTCGACGAGCCTTCGATCTTCAAGCATCTTGCCGGCAACGATCATCGCCTCCGAAAGTCGAGCGTTGTCGTAGCTCAGGTACTCCTCAAACCAGACCCAATTGGTTGCCCGGTTGGAATCGAAGAGGTACTTGAGCCGTTTCGAAAGTTCTGCCACCAGATCGCAGGCGAAGCTTTGGCCCGTGAATGGCGAGGAGTCTTGCCGCAACCCGATGACGGTGTAAGCCCAGGCTCTTGGACTTGTGAACTCGGGAATGGCACCCAGCGCACCGTCCAAAACAGTAAAGGCCATCCTCCGAAGTTCAGCGGGCAAGGAGCTTGCGACCCACTCGCCCAGCCCCCAAACGGCCCGGCCATGTGAATCTTCGGAACCCTGATTTTCCAACCAACTCCGGTCGAAGGCCATGAAGTTTCGAAACCGGTTGGTCTCTGGATTCCAACTGTGATGGGTGAAGGAGAGATAGATTCGCGAAAGTCTCTCCACCAAACCGGCCGAAAGTCCGACTTTGGAAAGTCTGGCGCACGCCAGCAGCGCCCGGGCATTGTCATCGACGCAGTAGCCCTCATTCCGATTCGGGATGGGACCGAAGGCGTGCTGAAAGATGCCCGTGTCGTCTGTCATGTTGCCAAAGTGACGAAGATCGATCTTCGGCTCCAATCCGCCAGGCGATGGCTGTCCCACGGAGAAAATGCTCTTCAGCGATGTCCGACTTTCATGGACAGCCCGTTCGAAGCACGCAACGTATTGGCGCCCTACGCTTGGCCAAGTCATGGCGCGTCCCTCGCGGTAGGACCGTTCGGCCATCGACAGTCGACGATCGTTATCTGCCAACAGACTCCCCACGGATTCGGCAAGGGCTTCCGAGTCTCGGAACGGTATGAGCACTCCTCGGTCGTCGGCGAGCAGTTCTTCCGCGTGCCAATAGGGGGTCGAGACGATCGGCTTGCCGCAACTGAATGCGTAAGCCAAAGTTCCCGATGTAACCTGCTGCGGCTTCAAATAGGGCGTCACATAGACGTCAGCCGCCTGCAGGTAGAGAACAAGCTCTTCCAAGCTCACGAAGCGATCTTCGAACCGGACGTTTCGCTGCAACCCAAGCTCGGCAACGCGATTCATCAATTGCTTCCGGTACGCGTCGCCCGTCTGAACGCGCACGTTTGGATGGGTTGCACCCAGGACGATGTAAAGCAAATCCGGGCTCTTCTCGACCAGGCTTGGGAGAGCTTCGATCATGTACTCCACGCCCTTGTCAGGTGACAGGAGGCCAAAAGTCAGCACGACCGGTCTGTTGCCACACTCGAGCCTCGGCTTGACAACATTGGGATCGTAATAGGTCACGTCTGGGGTGCCATGAGCGATCAAGTCGACACGACTCGGATCCGCTTTCAGTTGGCGCAAAAGGATCGCCTTGGCCTTCTCGGTCATCACCACCACGCGTTGCGACAACTGAACGATTTCCTCTAGCACAAGATGCTGTTCAGGCGAGGGCTCTTCAAGCAAGGTGTGCAACGTCGTTACCAGAGGCATTTGGAGGTTTCGCAGGAGCTGAAGAATATGGGATCCTGCGGGCCCGCCGAAGATGCCGTATTCATGCTGCAGGCATACGACTCCGTAATCGTTTAGATTGAGATAGTCTGCAGCTGAACGGTAGCTTCCGATTCGCTTCTCCGCGATCTGATAAACAACTTCACTTGGGTATTCGTAAGCGTTTCCCGAGTCGTTGATGGCGACGACATTTGAACGAAGTCCCTGCATACGAACGGCATTGGCGAGATCGGTGGTGAACGTTGCGATCCCACATTTTCGAGGCACATGATTGCCGACAAAGCAAGCGCGTTGTAAAGCGCTCGGTGGATTTCCCGTCATATTTACTTGGACTCCTTGTTTTGAAATTTGGGCGAAGCGGTCAACTGGCACGCTATCCTAGTGACCATGTCGCCCATTTTGTTGGCGTTGTTGTTGCCGGCTGACCTTCCGTCGGTTGCCGATGCGCTTAAGGGTCTGAGTAAGCGCGAGGGGTTGATCGAGAACTATGTGGATGCCGCCAAAGGACGGGTTCTCGTAAAGCTGGGTAAGCCCAAGGACGATTCCGGGCTGGTAGGAGAGTACCTCTATTGCGAGTCGCTCGGAGTCGGGCTTGGGGCAAACGACATCGGCCTGGACCGTGGCGAAGACGGGGAAACTTACATTGTCAAGTTTCGTGTTCGAGGCGAGAAACTTGTCGTGGAAGCCGTTAATACCGGCTACAAAGCGCTCTCTTCCAATCAGGATGAACAAGTTGCGACGGAACGATCTTTCCCTACCAGCGTTCTGTGGAGCGGAAAGCTTGAGGGTCGCGATCCAGATGGAACTTCGGTAGCGGACCTCACAACATTTATTGTTCGAGATGCCCACCGCAGCGGGAAAACGCTTGGTTACGCCCTCGACGCCAACCGTAGCTACCTGATGCCGGAAGGATGCTTGACCTTCCCTGAGAACCTCGAGTTCGATGCGGCCCTCACGTTCACGCCTTCGGCCGGCATCGCCACCGGCACGTCTT
>CAMLEL010000349.1 GCA_946478935.1 uncultured Armatimonadota bacterium | reverse complement strand
CCGCAAAGTCAAACGCACTCAAAGCAACGCGGAGCACGAGGTAGCTCTCTGGGAAGCTTTGGAATCCGATGCTCGGTTTATCTTTGCCAACTTTGAAGACTTCGACATGCTTTATGGCCATCGTAACGACCCGATTGGGTTTGCAAAATGCCTGGAGGTGTTCGACAAAACGGCAGGGCGCCTGATTTCCGGGCTTCGACCCGAGGACTTGCTAATCTTCACCGCCGATCATGGTAATGACCCGACCGATGCATCTACCGATCATTCGCGGGAATACGTGCCGTTCGCGATCATTGGAAGAGGTGTGGAGCCAGGGCCCGTCGGCGATGTGGCGGGGATGATGGCGATCGGCAAGACCGTCGCAGATCATCTCGGCGTGCCATGGGGTACCGGGCAAAACCTTCTAAGTTGAAGGTTGGAAATTGGTCGGGGCGACAGGATTCGAACCTGCGACCTCTTCACCCCCAGCGAAGCGCGCTACCAAACTGCGCCACGCCCCGACCTTTCCATTCTACCAGAGCTTTAGACAAGCACTTCGCTTCTGCGTTCAGCCACCCGCCGCTCGCTATGATCCAAGATTTTCTTCCTAAATCGTAGCTGTTTGGGCGTGACTTCCAAAAGCTCGTCGTCTCGCAGCCAGCTGAGCGCCTGCTCCAGCGAAAACTCTTTGTGCGGGTCCAACACCGTCGTCGCATCAGAGGTGGCCGACCGCATGTTGTTGGCTGCCTTTTCTTTGGTCGAGTTGACCACCATGTCTTCATCCCGGCTGCAAGCGCCAACGATCATGCCGCCGTACACGTCGGTCCCAACCGGATAAAAGAAGGTCCCGCGCTCCTGAACATCTTCGTAAGCATATCGGGTGATCTTGCCTGGATCTTTGGCAATGAGAGACCCCTGGGTGCGGCTCACCACTTCGCCTTTGTACGGTTTGTAGCCGTCGAACAGAGAGGAAATTAAGCCCAAACCTCGGGTCTGAGTCAGGAAGAGCGATCGGAAGCCGATCAGTCCACGCGTTGGGATCGAATAGTCGAGCGACGTCGTCCCATTGTCGTTCTTGCGCATATCCAGAAGGTCGCCTTTCCGTCGGCTCATTTCCTCCATCACGGATCCCACCGAGTCCTCTGGGCATTCAAGCGTCGCGATTTCCGTCGGCTCCAGGATATCGTTACCTTCCTTCTTGTAGATGACTTGAGGGCGCGATATCTGCATCTCGTAGCCTTCCCGCCGCATGGTCTCGATCAAGATGGCAAGCTGAAGCTCACCGCGGGCCTGTGTTTTGACGGTGTCAGCCGGTGCATCGGTATCGATTTTAACGCTGACGCTGACCGCCTCCTCCTTCTCGATTCGTTCCCGAATTTTGTGGATCGTGAGAAACTTGCCGCCATCTTTGCCTGCCAAAGGCGAGTTATTGGCATAAAAATTCATGGACAGCGTGCTTGGCTCAACCTTGATCGCGCTCAACGCCATTGAAGTGTCGACATGGGCAATGGTGTCCGAGATGAGGACATTGTCCAAACCCGCCAGCATCGCGATTTCCCCCGCCTCAACCGACTCGACTTCCTTGAGCTGAATTCCCTCGTATGTCCAAAGCTTCGTCACATTGAAGGCCGATTTTTTGTCGGAGCCATCGCGAAGCATCTCAACCCGGTCTCCAACTTTCACACGGCCCCGCAGCACTTTGCCGCCAAACATCCGGCCAAGGTAATCGCTGTAGTCCAAGTTGTTAACTTGTAGCAGGAAAGCACCCTCAGTCTCCACGCGGGGCGGAGGAACGGCGTTGACGATCATCTCGAACAGCTCCCGCATGTCCTTTTCGCTGCCGTCGGGTGCAACTCGCGCATATCCACCCGCACCACTGCCATACAGATGCGGGAAAAATAGATCGTCTTCACTGGCGCCGAGGTCGATGAAAAGGTCGATCGCTTTATCGTAGGCGTGTAGCGGTCGCGCGTTCTCTCGGTCGATCTTGTTGATGAAGACGATCGGCTTCAGCCCGTTCTGAAAGGCCTTCTTCAGCACAAACCGAGTCTGGGGCATCGGACCCTCGTTGGCATCGATGACCAGAAGAACACCATCGACCATGCTGAGCACCCGCTCGACTTCGCCGCCGAAGTCGGCGTGGCCCGGAGTGTCGACTATGTTGACTTTGTAATCTTTGTAGTGAACGCTGGCGACTTTGGAAAGGATGGTGATGCCTTTCTCGCGCTCCAAGTCATTGCTGTCCATCACGCGATCGGCCATGTGCTGGTTTTCGCGGAAAATGCCCGCCTGTTTGAATATGGCATCGACCAACGTCGTCTTGCCGTGATCGACGTGCGCAATGATCCCTATGTTTCGAATGTGGGAGGGCATTCGCAAAAGTGTACCAGCGGCCCACTTTTGAACCTGGGACAGACCTAAATTAGGCCATGAATCCGCAAAGATCCAAAGAAGTAGACAGCCACGTAGCCAAGGAGGCCAATCCTTACCGCGAACCTGGCCAACTGGGGCTTGATCCAGCCGAGCATTTCAATTCCCACCAGGGGCGCGATCGACAGAAATGTCTTCGCCGCCACGAACGCACCGATGCTGTGACCGATGTAAGGAACCAGAATTGGATTCGCCTCTTTGGCAATGCCCAGCTGAACAAGGACGATCGTAGAACCTAAATCAAGCATGCACAAGCTGGCCAGCAAAATCGTTTCCAGGAGAACTGGCTTCTGTAACCAACGGCTTGTGCGCTCACCCATTTTTCTTCACTTCCATTCGCGGCGCATCTCGTTTTTCCTGCGCCCTGCCTTTAAGACGATAGTCTCAATTACGAGGCTTCGCAAGTCCTAGCCTTCAAGTAGGACACGCTCGGCAAGGATCATCGCAACAAAATCGTCGACCGGCTCCGGTGGCACCTGCATCGTGCTCGGCAGGAATCTCCGCCAACCCCGCCGCTTGGTGTGGGCCCAGTAGCGCTCCCGCGCCTGCCAGGTCGTGTCCTTCTCATCCACCACCAGAATTCCCATGCTGGGTATGTGCTCCCGTACCCGGTGCACGACCTTATGGCTATGAGTGCCGCTGCCAATGATGATTAGAGAAAACGCCGCCAGCGCATGTGCCTCGTCCACATATGCTTCCAACTCGTCAATCGGCGCGATCGCTCGCCAGAGCAAATTCAGGTGCAGATCTGGTGTGCGACGGATCAGCGCCATGCCGCATTTCGATGTACCGGGATCGATCGCCAAGACTGTCTTGTCGGTCATTTCACAGCCGAATTCTGAATGTCAACTCCAATCCATCCCCGGCGTTTGTCTCTGACTTGGCCATCGCCTGTAGACGCACCGGTTGATTATAGGATTTCACTT
>CAMLEL010000348.1 GCA_946478935.1 uncultured Armatimonadota bacterium | reverse complement strand
CCGATCAAGAAGTCGGGGACCGCCTCAAGGTTTGGATTCAGCGTGGATCTCTTAGGCAGATGATCCAAGTAGAAGTCGGCACCCAGCCTTAAACTGCCGAATAATCCTTCAGCTGCCACTTGACCCGGCGTCCGTTGAAGGTGTCGATCGTCGGCTGGAAGAAAAGGTCCATGGTTGATCCAGGCACCTCCGTCTGAAATCGCTCACCCAAGTTGAAGCCCACAACGGGAATGGAAGAAGACTGTCCATTCCTGAAAGTAAGGTTTACGTGCGACGGATTCTTGGTGGGTTTGATGCTTACCAAGTTCAATCCGCGACAGACGAATGACGGTTCGGGGTTACATTCTCCGAATGGCTCGAGAAGCGACAGAGACTCCATCATCGCCATACTCAACTCTGCTGAATCTACTTCAAGGTCCGCCTGCATGGAAACAACCAGATCATCCGGTGTAAGTCGTTCTCGGGCATAGCCGTCCAGAAGATCGCAGACTCGATCATATTCTGAAAATGCGAAGGAGCATCCGGCGGCCATCAGGTGGCCACCACCATTGATTAAGTCTGGGAAGGCACGAATCGCATCTACCACGCTAAACGTGGGAATCGAACGGGCAGAACCTTTGCAGAGGCCGTGCTCCTCGTCGATGATGAGGCAGAAGGTTGGACGGTGGTAACGCTCGACGAGCCGTCCAGCAACCAATCCTACGATTCCTGCGTGCCATTCCCGGCTCGCAACGACGATGACATAGCGGTCCTGCAGCGATCGATCCTCGACCATTTGGATGGCCTCGTCCACCATCTTCTGCTGTGCATCGCGCCGGTCCACGTTATGAACCTCGATTTGGTCAGCGATCTCCTTTGCGCTCGCGAAATCGGTTTCGAGCATCAGTCTGAGCGCAAGTGCGGCGTCGTCGATCCTGCCGACCGCGTTGATCCGTGGACCCAATCGAAAGCCCACGTCGTATGAGCGTACGGGCCCAGCGATTTTGGCGTTAACCTTAAGGGCCTGAATACCAACCTTGTTCGTTTCAGTGAGCCGTTGTAACCCAAACTTCGCGATGACCCGATTCTCGTCCACCAAGGGCATCACGTCGGCGATAGTTCCCAATGCCGCAAGGTCAGCGAATGCCTGACGATACTTCTCCTGAGGCATGCCTAGCTCACCCGCTATACCATCGCATAGCTTGAAGACGACGCCTGCGCCACTTAACTCTGCAAAGGGATATTCAGAATCGCTACGGTGGGGATTGACGACGGCATGGGCCTCAGGAATGCTGCCCCCAACCGTATGGTGATCCGTCACCACCACCCGCATACCCGGCTCTTTCGCCGCCTCGACGCGGTCATGAGCAGAAATCCCACAGTCACAAGTTAAGAACAGGCCCGCGCCTACTTCTTTGGCCCGTTCGACTGCGCTGTGGTTGATTCCATATCCCTCGCGCATTCGGTGTGGGACGTGAGTTTCCACGCGCGCGCCAATTTTTACCAAGAATCGGTGCAAAATCGCCGCACTGGTGATGCCATCAACGTCGTAATCGCCGTGGATAAAGATGAGTTCGCCGCGTTCCTTTGCACCGAGAATTTCCTCGCATGCGGATTGAAAATCGGGAAGCAGCCGCGCATCGTGAAGATGATCCCACTTGGGAAAGAGGAATTTGTCTGCCGTTTCAGGGTCAGAAATTCCTCGTTGCACCAGTAGAGCGGCAACGATTCGTGGAATTCCCAGTTCGCGCTGAAGCGTTGCTTCTGCCGAAGGATCTCGATCGGCAATTAACCACTTTCTGGCGACGTGGGCAAGGGGCATACAGTAAGGACGGACGGACGAATCAAAAGAGACCCCCACACCGGGCGGAGGTCATTTAGTGTAGCTTAGAGTTTTTCGACCTGGGTGAATTCCAGTTCAACCGGCGTGTCACGCCCAAAGATGTTGATGAGAACCTTTAGTTTCTCGCGATCGGAATTGACTTCCTCGATCTTTCCAGAAAAGTCGCTGAATGGACCTTCCACGACCCGGATCGCATCGCCCTTGCTCCATGAAATCTTTGGCGCTTCTTTGCTGGTTTCCAAGTTGGAAAGGATGCGCCGAACTTCGTATTCCTCAAGGGGTACGGGCTTGTTGCCGCTCTGGACAAAGCCGGTAACACCGCTGGTCGACTTTACAAGTTTGAATCCTTCGTCTGTCAGATTCATCTGAACGAGGATGTAGCCAGGGAAAACCTTGCGGTCCATTTCATAGCGCTTGCCATTTCGAGTCGTCATTTCTCGCTCGGTTGGAATGAGAATCTCGAATATGTCGAGATTCCACAATCCCTCGACCTGAGCTCGACGCGTGAGCACGTCCTTGACCTTTCCCTCATGGCCGGCAATCGTGTGGACGGCATACCAAGAGCGTGGCATTACACGCTCCCCGTCAGCAGATTAATGAGCGTATTGAACACGATTCCGAGTCCGCTGAGAATCACGACAGACAGGATCGTCACCGCCATGACCACGCCGGTCAGGCGATTTGTTTCGCTCTTCGTCGGCCAGGTGACCTTTTTCATTTCCCGGACGACTTCGTTGTAGAATCCTTTCAGGCCCCGACGTGATTTCGGTATCGGCAGATTGCCGCCCTCACCGCCGCCTGATCCAGTTGTAGCAGTTGCCATTGACGTTTTTGCCCGCTCCTATAAGTGGGGGATGGATCATATTACCCTTACCACGGGCAAGTTGAGCCACTTTGTGTCCAATGGTTCCAATAGGCGATTTTTTGCTACATTTCTGCCAAAGGACTTGTTAGCCGCCATATTTCGGGCTACATTAACTTTTGGCGACCTAGCTGAGCTTGGGGGAGACTCGCGGGAATGCGCTTATGCGATATGGCGAGTAATGGACCCTACAGTGAATTAGAGTACTTGATCTTGGCGATGGTTGGGGACGAGATCAATTCCGGCTATGCGATGCGAAAAGAAATGAATCGCATGCGAGGCGGCCGCTGGAGCGCCGAAAGCGGGTCGGTTTATCGCGTTCTGCGCCGGCTGGAGCAAGACGGATTGGTTCGTGAAGCTCGAAAAGTTGGTGTTCCGAATCGAGAGCGAACCGAATATGAATTGACCGCCCCAGGACAGTCCCTCCTCAACAGTTGGCTGACATTCCCACCTGATCGGGCTGAACTTGCCTTTATGATCGATCCCTTGCGCACACGCGCATACTTCTTGTCACGCCTCAAGCAGACGGACCAGTCTCGGGTGGTCAAGACTTGGCTCCAAGAGAGCAAGATGTTTGTCCACGATCTGGAGCGAGACCTGCAATTGAGTTCGGCCAATGAAGATCCGGTTCGACATTTGGCCCAGCAGAATCTACTTTTCTTGGCCGAGGCACGCCACGAATGGCTGAGA
>CAMLEL010000347.1 GCA_946478935.1 uncultured Armatimonadota bacterium | reverse complement strand
TCGGTGGGCTTCGACAACATGCTAAAGCCGAAGAGCGCGTTCCTGATCGCGGGCAAGAACGACTCAACCGTTCCCTTTGCAAATCAGGAGAAGACTGCCTCTTTCCTCATGAAGCTCCTGAAGGTAGATGGCTCGCTAGATAGCTCGGCCGGCCGCTACAAGGCATACAAGGGAACTGGCGAGTCGCTTGCTACCTATTTCCACGGGGGCGGGCACGAGTATCCCGCGGATGCGGGCAAGATGGTGGTCGACTTCTTTAGGAGCGTTGGCGGGGCAAAATAGACAGTGTTCCAGTACAACCCGGCTAAACCGCAGCCATGAAGACGATACTGCTGATCACGATCGTGATGCTGAGTGTGCTCGCCCCAGCCCAGGAAACTTCGGCAGAGCGCATCGCCCGTTTCGAGAAGCTGAGTTTATCGTTGGGAAGTACCTATTCGGGTACCTGGATTGCCGCTTCCAAGATCCTTCGGGGACCGGTTAATGATGAGAAGGCATATGTGCTTGCCAAAGCGTATTTTTATGCATTTGTGAATGGCTGCGGGTTCCTCGAATTGCCAATTGATGGAGGCAGGACGTGGAACTTCAAGGCGCGGGAAGGCATTGCAGGATGGCCCGGCCGTTGCATTTTTGTGGACAAGTCCACAGGCACAACGTGGACTGATAAGAAGGTCTTGCAGTTATATGGAAAGCGGCTCGTTGAAGTCCTTCCAAAACCCGTTACGGACCCAAAAATCTACTTGAGCCGCGTCGATAAGAGGAAGCGCTAGGCGCCTATCTTGAAACGCAAATGGCGCAGTTGCACAATTCTCAAAAATCGTGTAACCACGCAAGCCAGACCTCGCGTATAAATCTCAGGAGGATATGTCTATGTCCAAAAAGATGCTATCAATTTTTGCTGCAGTCAGCGCGCTGGCGCTTCCCGTCCTTGCTTTCAGCCCCGAGTCTGGACTGCGAGTCGGCGAGACCGTTACACCTTTCCACCCGACCCACGTCACCGGCCCGCTAAAGGGTACGGACAAGTGCCCACCCTGCACCTACGGCGCTCGTCCGCAGGTTCAGGTTTGGATGAACGGCGACGACACCAAGAATCTCGTTTACATCACCCGAATGCTTGACCGTGAGATGAAGACCAAGGCGAAATCTGAGCTTCAGGCATTCGTCATCGTTCTTACCGACACCCCCGAGGAAACCGCGAAGCTGCTCGCGGCAGTAGCCGATCGAGTTGGCACGAAAGACGTCAGCCTGGCCTACCTTTCGAGGAAGGACGCTGCGATCTCCGCCTATAAGGTCAGTCTCTCCCCCGATGTGAAGAACACCGTATTCGTTTACCGAGACAAGAAGGTAAGCGAGAAATTTGTCAATCTTAAAGGCGATGAGCAGGGCCTGGCCGACCTTGGCAAGGCGATCAATAAAGTCGCCGCTCACTAGTAGACAGCTTGGAGGCGGGCGTTTAAATTCCTGCCTCCAACTTGTACGGTATTTCTCCAACATCCAACGAAATATGGCGTGCCGCCACTCGTGAACCTAGAACAAGGTAAACAAGTCCATATCTTCCACCCTTCGTTGTCGGTCAAAATTCTCCAAGAACACTTCCCCAAAACCTGCGTAAATCAGTTATAAACCGGTGTGCGCACAGGTGCGGGATTTCGGGGGAATGCGACACTGGCGATCGTTGTCGCCGCCTTGGGTTACTTCGTAGACGTCTTCGACATTTGGCTATTCTCCTCTGTCCGCAAGGCGAGCCTCCAAGACCTCGGGCTCGGCCCCCCGGAAGTCCAGCGAGTGGGAGAAGCCCTCCTCAACTGGCAAATGGCCGGTTTTATCCTGGGCGCATTCCTATTCGGTGTCGTTTCGGACCGGCGCGGACGCCTAGCCGTACTCTTCGGCTCGATCATCACCTACTCCCTCGCCAACATCGCAAACGGTTTCGTGCAAGACGTCAATGCCTACGCCGCCTGCCGATTCATCGCCGGTGCCGGGTTGGCCGGAGAGCTAGGAGCTGGAATTGCCTTGGTCAGCGAATTGGTCAAAACCACCCATCGGGGCTGGGCGACTACCTTCGTCGCATTCGTGGGCGTGCTGGGCTCGGTTGCGGCACCACTAGTCGCCAAAGCGGTCGACTGGCGTGTTGCGTACTTTATTGGCGGCGGGATGGGTCTCGCCCTCTTGCTTCTACGGATCGGTGTTTTTGAATCAGGACTGTTCGAACAAATGGTCGACCGTCAAGACGTCCGGCGCGGCGATCTGAAGCACCTCTTCGCGACCGGTGAGCGGGTCAAGCGGTACCTGGCAACGGTGTTTGCTGGAGCGCCCGTGTGGTTCTTCGCCGGTCTGATGATGACCTTCTCTCCCGAAGTCCAAAGCGCGCTCGGTATCGCGAAGCCCGCAGCCGCTCCCGACATTATCGCCATCGCGGCATTGGGATTAACCTTCGGAGATCTGATATTCGGAGCGATCAGTCAGATTTGGCGAAGCCGCAAGCGGGCTTACTATCTGGCTTTCGGTTGGATGACGGTGTCCATCGCTGCCATCTTCCTATTCGCACGCGACGCAAATACATTCTTTTGGCTGATGTTTGCCGCCGGATTGGGCGCAGGCTATTGGGCGGTGTTTGTGACCACGGCCGGCGAAACGTTTGGAACCAACCTTCGGGGAACGGTGGCAATCACCGCCCCCAGTCTGGTACGCGGACTTGTCATCCCGATGACTTTGGCTCGGCAGGCGCTGGCCCCTTCTCTAGGGCCGGTTCAAACTCTGATCTGCATTGGTTCGGTCGTGTTGGTGCTTGCCGTCTGGTCCGTAGCTGTACTTCCCGAAACCTACGGGCGAGACATGGATTACTTGGAAGACTAATTCTAGCTTTCACTCACGTCGCAGCATGTACTCGATCCGCCTATTGTCCGCCCGCAAGTAACCCTCCATTTCGTCCACTGGGGGTGCATCGATAAGGGGCTTCGTGACGGCTACACCCCATAGCGAAAGCAGTCGATACGCCGCGCTCGCACGCAATAGAAGGACCCGCCGGGTGATTCACTCCGGACAGCAAGATTGTATCGCTCAGGTGCTGCTTCACCAGGCGGATATTGGGTTCGGACTTAAAATGCCGGAGCAAGATCAAACCCTCCGTGCGGAGCATTCCTGCCTTGCTCCTTTCCAAGTTGGCGGCAGATCCCGGCTTGTAGGGATTCCCTGTGGCTGGCCGGAAGACAAACGATTCCGGCTTAGAAATCATACGGACCGCCAGCTTTTCAGTCCAGGGGCACAGGGGAATCAGGATGTCGTCGAAGCCGGTAAGTGATCCTCCCGGAATTGGCGTCAATAGCGACTCCCCACCCCAGGTGTTCCGGTTTTCCGTCAGGAACTTGCGGATTCTG
>CAMLEL010000346.1 GCA_946478935.1 uncultured Armatimonadota bacterium | reverse complement strand
AGGAGGCTCTTATTAGAGCCCTCGAATCTTAGCCGCGCACTTTCTTGAAGGCCCTCAAGGCAAACTCAAGGTCTTCAAGGGTGTGCGCCGCTGAAGGCATGGTCCGAATTCGCGCTTTGCCCCGGGCGACGGTCGGGAAGACGATCGCCAAGGCATAGACGCCTTCTTCCCACAGGGCTTTCTCCATCGCCTGCGCCTCGCCCTCATCGCCCACGTAAACCGGGGTGATCGGCGTTTCACTGCCCATGGTATCGAATCCTTCGGCAGCCAAGTTCTCTTTCCACCACTTGGTGTTCTCCCATAGTCGCTCCATGGGTTCAGGATCGTTCTCCATCACATCCAAGGCTGCAATCAGAGATGCCGCTACCACCGGCGGATGGCCGGTCGAAAACAGATAGGGCCTGCCCCGGTTGATCAGCCAATCCTTTAGCGAGCTTGACCCAGCGATGTAGCCACCCATCACGCCCAGCGCCTTACTCAGAGTCCCAAGCTGGATGTCGACCCGCCCGTAGAGATTGAAGTGCGACGTCGAGCCAGCACCGTTCTTACCGAGAACACCGCTCGCATGAGCGTCATCCACCATGACAAATGCGTTGTATTTCTCAGCAAGCTCGACGATCGCCGGCAGTGGGGCGATATCGCCATCCATCGAGAACACGCCATCTGTAATGATCATCCGCTTTTCAAAGCTCTGCGTGTTCCGCAGAATCTCTTCCAGATGCCCCATGTCCTTGTGGCCGTAGACATAGCCTTCCGACTTCTTGTACTTGGCCGGTGACAGTCGGACACCATCGATGATGGAAGCATGGTTCAATTCATCGCTGATCACCACGTCCTTATCCGTCAACACCGCCGGAATACAGCCCGAATTCGCCGTGAATCCGCCGGTAAAGACCAGCACCGCCTCGGTGTGCTTGAACTTGGCGAGCCTCTCCTCAAGTTCCTGATGGACCGTCATCGTTCCCCCGATCCATCTCACCGCACCCGCCCCAACTCCCCACCGCTCAATCGCGTCCAGGGCCGCCTGCCTCACCTTCGGATGGTTGGCCAAACCCAAATAGTTGTTGCTCGAGAGGTTGACGACTTCTTTTCCGTTCATTCGAACCCGCCCGCCGGCTGGCGATTCCAGGATCTTGGGCACCTTGTAAAGGTTCTGGTCTTTGAGCGTTTGAATCTGGGAGCCAAGCCACGACTGGAATTCGGAGTTCATCGGGAGTCAGTTTACTTTCCGGCGACCCCATTGCTTCCCATACAATTTGCCGCTACTTCCTCGTAACGTGGCTCTGGATGAGCCGTACCATCTTTAAAGCAAGAAATTGGAGGATGACATGCCAACCTTAGCCATCGTCGCCGTCTGCCTCGCTGCCGCTCCTATCAAGGGGGAGGTGGTGACGTACGCCAATCTGACCGTCTACCCGATCTACAGCGCTCCAACCGTGAATCCATCTGACTACATCTCGCTCGACGAGGGTCTGAAAACTGGGGTCGTGACCATCACCGAAACGGGATCAAGGCCCGCACCACCTTTGATCCGAAATCGTGGACCGCTGCAGGCGAGTATTAATCGCCAAGTTGCCGCACAGCAGGTTGGCCGGGCCCCGGGCGGCACCGTGAACACGCTTTGGCTCACGAATCGCTCTGGTAAGAAGCTCTTGATCCTGACCGGCGAGATTGTGAGCGGGGGCAAGCAGGACCGCATCATCCAGAAGGACGTCCTTGTCCCGTCCAGCAAGGAGGCCGTGAATCTGAGCGTCTTCTGCGTCGAGCAGCAAAGATGGTCGGGAACCAACATGAACTTTGCAACCGGCGCTGCTCCTGGTGGAGCCGGTGGAGCTCTCGCCGATCCTTCCCTGCGCGGCAAATCCCAGCACGAGCGAAGTCAATCGGCAGTCTGGGGCCAGGTCGATGTCTCGCTATCCAAGCTCAAGACTGGCAACAGCACCAAGACTTACCAGGCAAATCTGAGAGACTCAAACGTCCAAAAAACCGTCGACAGCTATGTCAAGGGAATCGAAAAATCGTTCCCGGCCGACCGCGCCCTTGGCGTCGCCGTCGCCATCAATGGCCGAATGGTGTGGATGGACCGCTTCTCAGCCAATCCCATGTTTCGGAAGTATTGGCCGAAGATGATCCGGTCCTATGCCTTGGAGGCCATGCAGTCCTCGGAACGCACGCCGTCACCCAAACCGCCGACTTACGACAGTGCCATGCGATACGCCGAGGCTCGCGACGGCAAGATGACTCACGAGGCGGAAGATGGTGTTTGGCAACTCACCAAGATTGAAACGCCGACCAGCGTCATCTATGAGTTGCATGACCTGGCCCTGAAGGCCAGTCCCGTACTCCACGCCAGCAAGATGACAAAGTAAGGTCAGATTTGCCAATCGAGGCCCAGAGCGGCGGCGGTTCTGGGCCCGCAAATCCCATCTGCCGAGCCCACTCCCAATTCACGACGCTGGAACTTGATCAAAGCCAAGATTGACCTGGAGCCAAAATGTCCGTCCATCCGCCCCTGATAGATTCCAATGGTGCTCAGGGCGCGCTGCACGCTCATCGTCCGTAGCCCGGAGGATCCGAATTTCACCCTGGCAATGGATTCGCCTTTGGCGATTCTGGCAACCTCCGAAGCGTCGAAGAGTGCATACAGAAAATCCTCTTGATCGGCCGCATAGCCCCGTTCCTGAAACACCTTCCAAGGACCCGTTGCCGGAAGCGACCCACGTCTCTGGCAGCGAGGCAGCCCAACTACAACTTGGCACCCAGCGCTGCTAAACTCCTGATCTGGCGTTGAACACCATGCCGAGTGAAGGTTGTCGGTCGGATTCTCAACCTCCATTCGGTCCGCTCCATCGTAATCGAGGTCGTCGCCTGTGCGCAAAATCGGTCGCGGTCCCGTCTGTCTCCATGCGAGGTGGCCGCTGGCTGTGCCGTTTCGATGCCAACCTCGACGATAATCCGCATAACGTCCGGGAAGGAGTTGATTGGCGCCATCGCCCCGATTGGCCCGAGCTGCCGAGACGAATCGAGCATTGGGAACGGTCGAACCCGGATAACAGGCTAACCTTCCCTGTGCTGGCAGCCATTGAACCAACGTGCAGCGAGGGTGCCGGTAATCGAGCTGGGCCAGCCGAATTTCATGCGAGCCTCTGAATTCCTGATTGAAAGGCTCGGCCGGCAAACAACCGCGGATTCCGACAAAAATGAGTGGACCCTTTCCGGCCAGGAACTCGTTGGCCTGAAATGCTTTTGCCAAAAGCGCGGATGAAATCTTGAACATACATAGATCCGCATTTGGTACAGCCGTTTGTCAACCTATGATTTGCATGTAGTTCAAAGCGTAATTCCGTATAATTACGCCAGATGATCCTAACGACTTACA
>CAMLEL010000345.1 GCA_946478935.1 uncultured Armatimonadota bacterium | reverse complement strand
ATAAATGAAAATCGCTGATTCTTTGAACATCGGTGCAACACATTACCCGCACAAGGGCCACCCTCTTGTCGCACTAATTCCGGAGCCACCGGTCCCAACCCAAAGCACTCACCATGCCATAATTTCGCGCATGACTGCCGCCCCTCTGCAAGACTCCCGTTTCAGGGTCGATGAGACTCAGGCGCAAGAGCTAGCAGAGACCTACGGTACGCCGTTGTACGTGGTGGACGAAGCGCACTTCCGCCATCGAATCCAGACCTACCGCGACGCATTCCGGGCCGCTTATCCCAACTCGGAAATCAGCTTTGCCACCAAGGCAAACTCCACTGCCGCTCTCGTTAAAATCGCCCATCAGGAGGGATGCTCGATCGACGTCGCGTCGGAGGGCGAATTCCGCGTCGCCCTCATGGCCGGAGTCCCGGCCGCCTCATGCCACCTCCATGGCAACAACAAGCAGACTGAGGAGATTGCCTTTGCCTTCGAGCAAGGAATCGGCATGATCGTCATCGACAACTTCGAAGAAATCGAAGTCATTGGCAGGCTGCTTAAAGCCCATCCGAACAACACGACGACATACGTGATTCGGTTGGCGCCAGGCGTAGATCCCATTACCCATCACAAAATCAGCACGGGTCAAGCCGACACCAAATTTGGATTCAACATTGTAGATGGCTCTGCCGAAAAGGCAACGGTCCGATGCCAGGAATTGTCGCTGCCATTGATCGGTTACCACTGCCACGTCGGGTCCCAACTTCTGGATCCCGAGGCCCAAATCTCCGGTGGAGAATTGATCGCTAAGTTTGCCGCCGAGATGAAGCAGAAACATAGCTTCGCGGCCACCTACTTGAACGTGGGGGGTGGATTGGGAATCTACTACACAGAGGGCGATACGCCGATGCCGCACGCCGACTATTGCCGAGAGATCGGCAAGGCCGTTACCGGTGCGCTCGAAGGAACGGGGCTGAGTCCCAAGTTGGCCCAGGAGCCGGGACGCTCGCTCATCGGTGAATCCGGCCTCACCCTCTATCGGGTTGGATCCGTCAAAACGGTTCCGGCAAAGGAAGTCGGTACTCGCACCTATATCGCGGTCGACGGCGGTCTGTCGGACAATCCGAGACCCGCGCTTTATGGCAGCAAGTACACCGTGGAGCGCGTCTCACCCGCATCTGAAAGTCCGGCTACAGCCACTTTCACGATTTCCGGCAAGCATTGCGAAACCGATCGGCTCTTTCCCGACGTTCAGCTTCCTGCCGACATCCGGGCACAAGACCTCCTCCAAGTGTTGTGCACCGGCGCATACAATAGCTCGATGGCCAGCAATTACAATCGCTACCCGCGACCTGCCACCGCCCTGATCCGAGTGGATGGTAGCCACACACTGATCCAGCGCCGGGATTCATGGGAAGAGATGCTCGCCCGTGAAATCCTTCCCGAGGGGATTGGCTAACGTTGGCTGGGCCGCTGCCACCTCCTGAGATCCTATTCGCCTTGGCGATAGCGATCTTCTTCGGGATCGGAATCCACGAATACTGTCACTGCAAGTTCGCAGACCTGGCTGGCGACCCGACTCCCCGCATGTATGGCCGGGTCACCCTCAACCTCTTCAAGCACTTCGATCCTCTGGGCACCATCATGATCGCGATTTCGAGCCTGGCTGGAGTGGGCATTGGATGGGGCAAACCCGCTCCCATTGATCCCAGAAAAATGCGAAACCCCAGGTTTGATACCTTTGTCGCCGTTGCGATGGGTCCCATTTCAAACCTGATTCAAGCCATCGTCTATGCGCTCCTACTCCGCTTCTTTATGAATCAGGGAGTTTTTGGCGTCGATTCCGTCATTCGGGCGTTGCTCCGAGAAGAAGTAGCCTTTTTGCCGGCCCTGTTAACCCTCGGAATCTCCGTCAATCTCGGCCTTGCGCTCTTCAATTTGATTCCATTCGGCGTTCTCGATGGGCACTGGCTGGTGGGGCTGAGCCTTCCCGAAAAGCAGCGCCACTATTGGTTTCGATTTAACCGCTCCTATGGCTGGATGATATTTGTCGGCATCATCCTCCTGGATCAGATCGCCAACCTGGGCATTCTCGGCGCAATCATCTGGCCACCCTTCTCATTCCTTTTCCGACTATTGACTGGCATCGCACTCGACTGATGGATAACAAGCGCATCCTATCCGGCATGAGGGCCACCAACCCAAGGCTCCACCTCGGCAACTATGAAGGCGCCCTGCGAAACTGGGTCGATCTTCAAAACGAGGGCTATGACATGTTCTGCATGGTCGCTGATTGGCATGCGATGACCACCATGTATGAGCAGAGCGCCGACATCAGTCGCTATTCGCGAGAAGTCGCAAAGGACTACGTTTCAGCCGGAATCGATCCGAATAAGTCTGCAATCTTCATTCAGAGCCATGTAAAGGAGCACGCCGAGTTCCATGTGCTACTGAGCATGATCACACCTCTGGGCTGGCTGGAACGCACCCCGACCTATAAGGAAAAGCAGCAAGATCTTGGCGGCGCGGAGCGCGAGCCGTACGGGCTGCTTGGTTATCCAGTGCTTCAAACGGTAGACATCCTGCTCTACAAGCCATATGGCGTGCCCGTCGGCCGCGATCAAGCCCCGCACCTTGAGATCGGAAACGACATCGCCGCCCGATTCAATCGACTCTACAACACCGAAGTTTTCAAGCCGTATAAGTACCTGATCCCTGAAGACGAAACTCGAGCCAAGCTCCCCGGCTTGGATGCCGACGACAATGGGGTGCTGCGCAAGATGAGCAAGTCATACGACAACTGCATTTACCTCAGCGATTCGGAGGATGAGGTTGCCGAAAAGATTAAGAGCGCATTCACGACACCCACCAAACTTCGAAAGACCGATCCCGGAATCCCCGAGGGATGTGCGGTATGCCAGTATCTCAAGCTCTACTCCCCCCAATGGCAAACCCAGTGGCAAGAGGACCGAGAGGGCCTGCGCGGCTGCATGCAGAACAAGAAGGAACTCACGGAATATCTCAACGAGTTTCTCCGGCCATTCCGAGACCGACGATCACAGATCGACGACGCCACGATCGAGGATGTCCTGAAGCAGGGCGCTGAAAGCGCCCGCGAAGTCGCTGCCGCGACCATGGCCGAGGTCCGCGCCGCAATGGGCCTCTACTAGAGGCTCCTTGCGCCCTGAAGGCAAGAAGGGCTACGCTCCATCTATGGAAGCCGAGCACTTTATCGAAGGACTGCAAGAATCGCGCAAGCTGTTTCTCAAACATCTGCAGGGGATGCCCGATGAGGCATGGGATTTCAAGCCGTTTCCGGCGTGCATGTCCGTAACCGAATCCTTGGCCCACATGATCGTCAACGATCGAATGGCAGTCGAGGCGCTGAAATCTCAA
>CAMLEL010000344.1 GCA_946478935.1 uncultured Armatimonadota bacterium | reverse complement strand
AATGACAGGAATTCGGCAAACATCGTTTCGTCTGAACCGCCGTGTGTACCCTTGCGCTCTGGAATGTGGATCTCCAAATCACCACGTTCCTCATATTTGTATCGACTACTAGTCCAGAGTCGAATCGTGCAGTTGCCCGGTTGGTCACCAAAGTTCTCAAGTCTGCCCGCATCGCCGATCACCGTGTAGTTCCGCCATGCATCGGGAGCAAAGTGACATTGCTGATAGCTTGCCAACACTCCGTTGTCAAGCTCCATGTTCATCTGGCTGACGTCCTCGACGTCGATAATCGGATAGCCACGAGTCAGCGAAGCCGGCGGCCACGTATTTTCGAATGCAATCGGATGTCGCTCACCAAGCGCCTGCCGATCCCGCACGCTTCCATAGACCGCCAATTTGCCCATCGCAGACACCCGCGTCGAGAATCCACCGGACAGATAATGAAGGATATCAATGTCGTGAGAGCCCTTCTGAAGGAGCAGTCCGTTTGACAAAGAGCGATCAGCGTGCCAATCTCGGAAGTAGGCTTCGCCGCCATAGCTGATAAAGTGTCGGCACCACGCCGCTTGAGGCTTTCCAATGTGCCCGGAATCGATAAATCGCTTCATCTCGCGGACCATCTCAAAGTGGCGCATGTTGTGGCCAACGTACAACTTCGTTCCAGTTCGATCAGCCGTCGCCAAGATGCGGTCGCAGCCTTCGACCGTGATTGCCATCGGCTTTTCGAGGAAGGTGGGAATGCCCGCCTCCAAAAAGGCAGTGGCATGGTCTTGATGTAGCCAGTCCGGTGACAGAATAAGCACGGCGTCAAGGTCTTTGTCCAGCAAGTCACGGTAATCCGGAAAACTGGCGCCCCCACAAAACTCCGCAAACTGCGCGCGGGCGCATTCGGCGGGATCTGCCAGCGCGACCAACTCCATCCCACGCTCAGGCTGATGGGCGATTTTGGCGATGGGCGATCGGAGTCCCCAGCCGACGACGCCAAACTTCAAATCAGCTTCTCCCGAGGATCGCATCCATCGCATTGGACGTGTTGGCAATGCGTACCATTGGATAGTGGGCATAGCCCGGAATCATCTCGGCGGCTACCGGACCTTCGTATCCGATCTCTTGAATTGCCGCCATGACGTCCGGCCAATCCACATCCCCCGCCAAGAGGTCAACAAATCCGTCGAGAGTGCCAACGCTGCGCCGAAAATCCTTGAAGTGAATTCCCACAACCCTCGGACCGAGGGTTCGCAGCCAATCGCCGGGGTGACCAAAGGGCAGCAGATTTGCAACGTCCACATAGGCTCCAATCCAGGGTGAATTGAACTGATCGATGAATGCCGCCATCTCTCGCGGGCTCAGCAGGAACTTGTTCCAAACGTTTTCGATGCCAAGGCGCACGCCATGCCTCTCCGCTTCCGGCAATACGGCTTTCAGACCGTCAACCGCATATCGGTACACGTGCTCATAGGGGAGCTTTTCTCGATCTGGCAGGAAGAACACATCCACTGCGCCGGGGATCGTTAGGAGAGTCTTTGCTCCCAGCCAAGCCGTGATCTGAATCATCCTCCTCAAATCTTCTTGCGCGGCGGCGCGGCCCACTTCGGTTGAGTCGCCGAGGGCTCGGCTCCAGTAGGTTCCGCTGGCTACACTCGAAAGCCGAACGCCAAGATCGTGACCTTCCTGAACCAGCTTTCGGCAGAACTCCTCGGTGGTATCGAGACCCATTTCGGGACCGTCGCCCAAACAGAGTTCAATCGCGTCGAAGCCGTGCTCTTTAGCCAACGCAATGGCTTCGAACGGACAAAGGGTGGATTCCAATCCGCCCGGAAATGACCAGTAGTTAATGGACTTGAGGACCATAGCTGACTGAGAATTCTATTGCAAATTGCTAAAGACCGGCTAAAGCTAGATGGATTTGAGTTGTGAGGGAAACTTGCAAGCTGCGGATCAATAACCAAAGTTAGGCACGCATTTTTGCCGGTTTCCTATTACCATAAAGTTGTTGGGTCGGTGTCGACTCAGGTCACCGACCTAAGGGAGAGGAAAATGTCTAGTTGGATTATCAACGGCGTCGACACCCATGGCGGTAAGTGTTTCGTCAGTTCTGATCGTTTCGATTTAGTTGGTCCCGGAGGCCGCAGCTGGGGCAACTTGAAGTTTCCGATGATCGGCAGGCCGCACATCGCCACTGGCGACCCGTCTGCGGCAAACGTGTTTGAACCTGACGCCTTTACATTCGGCGGAGAACTTGCGCCAGAAGTGGTGATTCAGTCGCTGCGTGATGCACTGGGTGTCCGCTTCGGATTACGGGGAACTGGGAACTTGTCGAAGTATTCGGCGCTGACCCTGGGCGATCCTGTACCTGCTCCGGACCTTGGTTCTGGAATGTACCGGGTTGGAGTAACGGGTCCGGTGGAAGATCGGATTCTCTATGACGTCGTGATTTCTTCCGATGAAACTGGCACACACGTAGCAGCGCCCCACGCGGTGTACTTCCGGTCTGACTGGTCGACTTTCGGATTGGTCCACATCACCGACATTCATGTCGCACGGCGGATCGACGGCTTTCAGGACACCCTGATCCAGTTGGGTCGCCAAGCTGGCGCCGATCAAATGTACAACTGGAATGATCGGTTTCGGGGGTTCATCAAGTATGCGAACTATTTGCAGAGCATCGGTGCGATCGATGCAATCTTGGCCACTGGCGACATCTATGACTACATCCACGAAAAGAATGAGGATTCGTCGAGTGGAGGGAATGCGCTCTTTTTGCGAGAGATTCTCCTTGGTCAGAGTCCCGGTAGGCCGCCCTTGGACTCAGTGGAAGAGCTCAAGGTTCCGATCTTTCTCACGCTGGGCAACCATGACTATCGCAAGAAGGCATACCCATTAAGGTTCGTACCGGACTTCTTGGGAATCGATCTATCCGAGGTTAAGAACTACTCAGGCTTCAATCTGAATGCTTCGGACGCTCTCGCAATCACTCGGGGCGATAACGGAACGGACGTCCCGAACTTGAACGCCGACAGCGCTGCCCCGGCGGTGGATGTCGACGAGACCAATGAGCCTTACTCCAAACATCTTGCGGACCTGCGTTCGTATTTGGTTCGATTTGGTCATCACACCGTCGCGATGCTGGATAGCGCTTGGGATGTGGGCGTGATTAAGTCCAGGTCCGATGCGATTGGATACAAGGTCAACAGCACCGAGGACCAACGAAATTTTGTGGACGGTTCACCAAATTCGCGCGGCATCGAAAGCGGCGAAGTAGCGATGGTGGCCGAGGCTCTGAACACCACTCCGGACCACGGTCTGGTCATCTTGGGACTTCATGCTCCGTTGCTGAATACGCGCTCCTACCCCTACTATTTGCGAGAGAGTCAGCGAGCCTTCAATCC
>CAMLEL010000343.1 GCA_946478935.1 uncultured Armatimonadota bacterium | reverse complement strand
ACGCCGTCCTCTGTCATGACCTTGGCATACTCATCCCGATTATTGTTTGCTGCTGCGTAATAGGAAAGTGCCGTTAAGATAATGCAGAGGCACGTTGCGGCGGTCGCGAACAGCAGCACTAGCCCCTCAACTGCGCGAGACCCGCTCAGGAAAGCGATTACGCCGAAAAGTAAAGCAGGACTGGACAGTTTAAGCTTGTCTAAGTCCTCGTAACTTTTTCTCTCAGACTCCCTGCAAAACTCTATGTGCTTTTCACGCTGCCGTTCAGCGAGGGTTGACTTCGTTTCTATTTCACTCATTTGCCATATGGTTCCACAGAGAACTACCGTTGCGAAATTTCTTCTGGCTACCTAGTCAGTCCCGGCGCGAAGGTGTCGGGGCGGACCTTGGCATACCCCAACCATTACCCGACAAATACCGGCTCAGCAGCACATGGAATTGGTGCGTGCCGACCTCGCGCTTGGGGGAGAAGCGGCCGCGGTCGTAGAACCGGGACTGGACGCCCTTTTGCACCAGTTCCACCACCTGCTCGTCCTCGCGCTCGACCCTGTCCAGCTCCGCGCCCGCGCCCTGGCCCAGCCGATCCTCGCGCCAGACGTAGCGGATGAAGCTGACGCGGGTGACGGACGGCCCAAGGGGTCTGACCACGTTGATGCTGAGCCCCCACGGGTAGAAGTTGAACATCAGGTTCGGGAAGAACCAGTAGTAGTAGGCGGCGATCCTCTTGCCGTAATCCGGCGAAGTTGAAGGCAGGTCGAAGCAGTCCTCGCCGTCCTTGGCCTCGGCGAGCTGGAGGTTACCGGAATCGAAGAGCTCGTAGGCGTAGGTCTCGTAGTCGATGGCGGCGTTGAGGGAGGCGTGGATGAAGGGGATGTGGAAGCCCTCGAGGTAGTTGTCGACGTAGAGCGCCCAGTTGGCTTTGACAAGGTAGTCGCGGGTGCCCTCCTGGGCGAAGCGGAACTCGTTCAGGGGAAGCCAGGACAGGCGTTCCATCATGGGCCTGAACCAGTGCTCCATGCTGTCCGCCGGGTTGAGGGAGGCGAATAGCAGGGGCCCCCAGTTGCCAAACGGGATCTTGGCCAGGTTGTCTGCTTCTGTGGGGAACCCCAGCACTTCCTGGAATTCGGGCATGGATTGGAACTTGCCGTCGAGCCCGAAGCGGCGTCCGTGGTAGCGGCAGCGCAGGAAGCGCTCGTTGCCGACGCCCTCGCAGACCGTCATCCCGCGGTGGGTGCAGACGTTGCTGACCAGATGGAGCTTGTCTTGAGCGTCTCTTGTCAGCAGCAGGGGTTCGTCCAGGCAGCCTTCGAGCAGGGTGAAGGGGTAGACCGATCCGGCGACCTTGGCTTGGTCGATGTGCCCGATCCACTGCCAGCTACGGGCGAATACCTTGTCCTTGCTTTGCTCGAACCAGGCGGGGTCCTTGTAGAAGGCGCTGGGGAGGGTGGAGGCGTGCTCGATCCGGGGGTCGACGTGGAAGTCGGACATGGGGGAAGGATACACTTTGGTTCGGGCGGCTCGGGTTGTTCGGTTGGTTCGGCGAAAATGAGACCAGCCGAACTAACCGAACCTCCGAACTATCCGGACGCGCCCTATCTCGCCGCCCAGACGAATCCGCGGCGCATAAGTTCGGCGGGCACTTCCGCCTCCAAGTCGCTCACCCTGTGCCCGATCGCGTTGTAGAACACCCGCCCTTTTCCGTACATCTTGGTGTAGACCTGCGGCATTTTGCACGGATTCTGGACGTGCGGGCCATCGGCTCCAGGAGTCGGGAAATCACATGTTGCCAAGACATTCACACCCGGATCTACGTGCAGGTAGTACTGCTCGCTGACCACCTCGAAGTCGGGCAGGCCGGCGGTGATTTCGTGCGGAACGCCGCGATTGATATGGACGGTGTAGCGGACGCCGTCGTTGCCGGGGTGGGCAACCCACTGAGAGCCAGTCATGAATTGCCATTCGGTGTTCGCCCGGAATGAATCGCACATTCCTCCGTGGCAACCCGCGATTCCAACTCCATGATCGCGGACCGCCTCTGCCACTGGGTTGAACTGCTCAGGCGTAATCTCGCTCATGGTCACGACCGGGACAATCAAGCTTTTGGACAGAACGTTCTGAGCGTCGGCAAAGCTATCCAGAGAGTTGCTGATCTCGACTTCAAAGCCTTCTTGCTTGAGGATTTCGCCGAATAGATGGGCTACTTCCTTGGGCTGGTGCCCATCCCAACCGCCCCACACGATCAACGCTGATTTTTCTGCCATCGGCGGAAATTATTGCGCACAGAACGGGTTTGGCACACCGTTTGCTGGATGGAGTGTTACTCTTCTCTCCTCCCAAGGACCCCCGTCAAAACTTAGACGGGGGAATCAGGGAATCAAGCCACTCGCTCGCTGTTCACCACTAGCTGCCCATCTTCGAGGTCTCGGTAGAAACAGGAACGGTAGTTTTCGTGGCAGGCTGCTCCAACCTGCTCCACGTCTATGAGCAAGCAGTCTTGATCGCAGTCCACGCGAATTCTCTTCACATTCTGAAAGTGTCCACTCGACTCACCCTTCAGCCAAAAACTTCCTCGTGATCGGCTCCAGTACGTGCACTTGCCGGATTCAATGGTTCGGCGCAGCGACTCCTCATTCATCCACGCCATCATGAGCACCTGGCCGTTCTCGTGGTCTTGGATGATGGCAGGAATCAGGCCGTCTGAATTGAATCTTAGATTGGGAGGCATTGTCGCTGATTTTACTGTGCCCAAGTAAACTCTCCCCGCTTTGCCGAAACGCCACCTCACGAACCTGATGCTCTGTCTTGCTGCAGTGCCTCTGCTTGGTTGGTGGTTGACTGGGCTGTTCGACTTGGACGAAGGCTTCTATGCGGCAGTCGTCGCTGAGATGAATCGCCGAGGCGAGTGGATCACTCCCTATTACAACGGTCAACCGTGGTTCGAAAAGCCGATCCTCCTTTACTGGCTCGCGAAACCTTTTGTGGCTCTTTTTGGCGAGATGGTGGGACCGCGCCTCCCGAGTGTTTTGAGTGCGATCGGATGCTATCTGCTGGTAGCCCAGTATGCCCGGCAGAGGTTGTCGGAGGAAGCCGCCGCATGGTCGGTGGCCATACTGGGATCGAGCCTCATTTTCGTGGCTCTCGGGCGGCTGATGATGACGGATATGCCGCTCGTTTTGGCATTCAGCGCGGCTATGCTGACCTTTTGGGAGTCTTTGGTCGGCAATCCACGTTGGCGACTTCTTACTGCTGCGCTCCTCGGGGTCGCCGTCCTTGCGAAGGGCCCTGTCGCGTTGATCCTTTTTGCATTGATTGCAGGCTGGACCTTTTACCGAGAGAAATCGCTCCGTCCCAAGTTTCGCGGACATTGGCCGTTGGGAATCTTGACTCTT
>CAMLEL010000342.1 GCA_946478935.1 uncultured Armatimonadota bacterium | reverse complement strand
GTTATTGCTGCTGTCCTTGGTTGGGCCGTTGCCGGTTGCTCACAGCCTGCTCAGACACCCCCCCGGACTGAGAATCCGACATCTAAGCCAAACACAACTGCCGATGGGGTGCAGAGAGCCACGATCACCATCGACGGCGGTAAATACACGCCGAGCGTCGTCACGGTCGAGCGCGGCAAGCCCGTCGAACTGACCTTCAGTGGCGGACAAGAACTTGGCTGCGGAGGCACGGTCGTCTTCGAGTCCCTCAAACAAACCAAGGAGGTCGAATCCGGCAAATCCGTGACATTCGCCTTCACTCCAGACCAAGCGGGTGAAATCCCATTCACCTGCGGCATGGGCATGTACGACGGCAAGGTCGTCGTCAAGTGACCATAAGGAAAAAAGAAAATGAAAATCATTAACACAATCTCGAAATCTCTCGCCCTCTTTGCCATTCTCGGAACGCTGGGTATCGCCCCTATGGCCATGGCACACGAAACGCCATGTCCCTACTGCAAAATGAAAGTTGTTCAAAACACCAAGGAAATGGACAACGAGGTCGTACTTAAGGTGGGGAACAAGCGGATCGAATATCGCTGCGTCTACTGCGTAATCAAGGACCAGAAGAAATACAGCGGCGATCTGATAGTCTACGCGCCGAGCGAAAAGAAAGGCGAGCCTATCGTTCTGAAGCGCACCGGCGGCAAGTGGACGGCGCCCGAAGGGACAGTGTTCCTGAACGTGTTCACAAAGCATGCCGATTGTGCCGCGCTCTCCCGCGCCTTCACGTCGAAAGCGGCACTAGACAAGTACGTGGCGGCGCATAAGGTCGCCGACGCAAGGGCATTAACCCTTGAAAAGTTCATTGAGGCGGTCAACAAGCCCGCGAAATAAAGCACATCAACTTGCCAGGGTGACTTGTTCGCCCTGGGCAAGAACCGATCCAGAATAAACCGAATCGAACGGAGTAATACCCATGAATTGCACATTCTTAATCGTGCTCGCATCTCTCCTTCCTACTTTCGCAATATCCCAAGACATGCCGGAGATGGAGATGCCGAAGGTTAAGAAGCAGACCGAGATGCCAACCATGCCAAAAGATATGCCCGGCTGGATAGATTCGCCCGGCTTAGATCACCTTTTTTACAAAGCGGCGCCCTACAACTGGGCCATCAATCGAATCCCTTTATTCGCTAAGGACATGTTTGCGACCGGCGTTGGCCATGCGATGGCTTATGAGGCTTTGGTGCGCGGAGAGGCACCAACCCTTGAAACGAAGACATTCGATACGATTAATTGGGTCCTTAAACATCAGCCGAGCCTTCCTGTAGACGAGGGAGCGATCTCGCCCACCTTCATGCGCAAATATGGTTATCTGGAAAAGGTATTCGACTGGGCACATCTTCTCCACTTCCAGACAATCGATGTTTTCATGCATCAAGGCTGGACCGACGCACAAAAGGAAGCGGAAATCGAGAGACTGTGGGCATTTTATCAAGCCGAGCCTTATGCGATCACTGGCCTCCCGATGAACATGGAGTATCTCGATAGCTTCCCTTACAGTATGAAATTCCGTACCGACTATCCTAAAGTGAACGGGCTCTTTTGGGGATACCACTGGCTGCAGACCGTGAACTACGACATGCTCTATCGCGTCCCTGTGCAAGATCAGGCCGCTCAGTACGAGCTGATCGGCAAGCGATATCACGATGTTGAGCTTTACAAAACCGACCGGGACTTTATGCCAATGACGGCCGAAATGAGCCCGAGGTTCGCCAAGCGCTTCCCGTATATTGCAAATGCTTTCGACAATCTTCATATGCTCCACGACAACGTGAACGACATCTTCTCCCAAACCAACTTAAATGAAGCCCAGAAGCAGGAACAGACCAAGATCGCGATTTACCGTGTTCTCGCTTCCACCCACTCCAAAGAAAAGGCAGGGGGCGGCGAGCCGCTGACCATGCACGACCACCGCTTCCCGCCAAGCCAGCCGGGTATGGGCATGATGAAAGGCAGCGAGGGTGATGAGATGTGGATGTCCGGTATGGGATGGATGAATATGGGCGAATGCGCCCACTGCTCAATTGCCCTGCCGGAGGGGCAGCCATGGGGCGCAACTGTCTTTGCCGACGGCTGGACGATGACCGTGCGCTGCCTTATGTGTGCGCGGGACATGTCTAGCGAAACTCCCGGCCGCGCCATCATCCGTGCTGCCACAGAGGACCTAAATCGTCTGCTCGTTTTAATTTCCGATGAGGAAGGCAACTGGACAACGAATATCAAGGATGTCGTATTCCTTGAGAAATTTGCGGAACATCCAGAATGTTCGTCCTGGTCGCGGGCTTTTACGAGTCGAGCCGCGTTCGATACGTACGTAGCAGCTAATCCCGAATACAAGGATGACATGCCCATGACGCTCGTCGAGTGGGCAGCAATTAACCATGGAACTCCGGACACCTTCTCCAGACCCGATAAACCGAATCCTTATAAAGGTGGCGGCGGAACGCCCCCGGTAACGAAGTCCGGTGGCAAACCATGAGGAGGGTCGTCGCTGCGGCTTGGCTTGGTGGAACGTTGATGGGTAGCGCGCTAGCTCAGAGCGATCATAACAACATTGACGCAGGCAGGCCGTTGCGATTTGACGATGCCTATAGCATTGCGTTTCGCGAACGCGCGCTAGAATTCGGCATATCAATCGACACCTTTCGACGATCCGCCGCAAACTACGGGTTTCGGGCCGAGTATAAAGTCGGCTTTGCAAAGAATCAAGACGTCGGAATTACATTCGACCCGAGCTACATTGGATCCGACCGGCGATTCGATCCTGGGAATGTTGAAATAGCTTACTTCAACTCGTTAAGACGCGAAATCGGTAACTCGCCCGCGCTGGCGTATCGAATCGAGCTTGGCTTGCCAACGGGTAGGGATTCGGAAGGAGTCGATGCCAAGTTCCGAGCCATTGCAACGAGGGCCCTTGGGCAGTACGACCGAATCCACTTAAACGTTGATGCCAACGTCGTTTCGAGTCCAAGAGGTGACGAGCGAACCGTTGCTTTCGGAGCGATTCTGGGCTACACGAACCCGCTTGGATATCCCCGAAGCTTCGACCAGACGATGGTCGCGGAGTTTGCCCTCGAAGAAAGCCGAATCCGCAGCGAGGGATATACGGGCTCTGTGGGCATCGGACTGCGCAGGCAATTAAGTCCGCGCACGGTGTTTGATATAGGAATTGAGTCCGAGCTCTTTTCTACGCGCGGGGCGACCAAAAGTCCGTTCCGGTTGACGGCCGGGTACTCCATTGGTTTCTAGCAGAGACATGATCCAAGAAGACCGCATCCAGATTTCTCGGATCGCGAGTAGCGGCTGATGCGAAGTGGGAGCAAAGTGAAGACTGACATCGAAGTTCATGGCACGA
>CAMLEL010000341.1 GCA_946478935.1 uncultured Armatimonadota bacterium | reverse complement strand
GGTGGACGATTTCTCGCGCGCGATGCGGCGATCGAGCAGGCGCGCCGGCTGATCGCGGAAGGCGCGGCGATCATCGACGTCGGCGGCGAGTCCACGCGGCCGGGGGCCTCACCTGCGACGACCTCCGAAGAGCTGGATCGTGTGGGCGGTGTTACCGAGGTTCAAAACCGTGGCCGTGAAAACGTTCTGCTTGCGCGTGGGAGAAAACATGCCCTTCTTCGGGCTGATCTCCATGGTCAGATAGTTGAATGGCTTGACTTGAATGACGCCTTGTGCCGTTCGCGCTTCGCCGCTGTTCAGGGACCGCACTCGAACGACAATCGGGTAATTTCCGGCTTGGCTTTCGCTGGCTCGGGGCACTTTCAGGAAGAGTTTCTCTTGGTGGATTTCTCCGGTTTCCACTACAAAAACCGGCTCCGGAATCGCCGTCCACTCGGGGTCGACACCTTCAACCTGGAGTTCGTAACGGTCAGCTTCGGCCGCGCGATTGTGGACTTCGATCGTCACCGGCACCGTTGCGCCAGCTTCGACCGGAATAAGATCGTTGGCCAAGCGTACGGTAAAGCTCATTCCGGCAATTTTAGCAGATTGCCACTAGTCTCCCCAGACTCGATAGGCCAGGGAAAATAGGGAGCCCTTGATGTTCTTGGCCACCTGATCGGTCAACCCTTGCACAGACAGTTTTTGCGCTTGGGCATCTTCCGGTGATATCGACAACAGAACCTTCTGCTTGTAAGTCACGGTGCCGGGGCCCGTACCGACCTCAATCATATGCGGAAGCTGATCGAAAAACGTGTCCAACTTGCCAGCTGCGGCATCGGCTCTGGCAATGGCATCCGAACCCGAAAAGGTGTAAATCTTGCGTCCATTGAACCAAGCCTCCACGCTGCCATTCTCACCCGGCTTTACGATCGTTCTGAATGATGTGGTGACCGCGCTGCGGCGAACAGGAATGTTCAATTTGGTCATGTAGCCCAAAAGATTCTTGACCCGCTCCTTGCTCGGCGGGTGCGTTCTAAAAATGCCCCAATCGACGCTTCCCCTCGCGCGTTCGTCCCGGGCGAGCCGCTCCATAAATGTGACACAGCCGGTCGGGTCGTATTGGCTCTTCATCATGAACTGCAGTCCGCCGTAGTCTGAGGAACGCTCCGCATCTTGACTCCAGCCACTTGCAATTGCCTGGGCTCCAAGTTGTGCGCCTGTCGCAACGTTCGCCGCATCCTGACTCTTTGAAAGCGCGGCTGCCAACACCGCCAAAAGAGTGGCGATCTGCAATTTCTCGCTCTGGCGGTTGAGCGCCCACACATGACGAAAGGCGGCGTGGGAAATCTCATGACCGATTACGCCAGCGAGTTCATCGTCCGACTCGGCGTATTTGACGAGCCCCTCATAGATGTAGATGATCCCACCGGGGAGCGAGAACGCATTCACGTCCTCCCCTTTCACGACTTTGAACTCGTAGTTGAAGCGAGATGGGCGCTTGTCGCCCCATGTCACGGCGGCATGGGTGGCGTTGGCAATCTCTGCCATTTCCGCGCCGATGCTCTTCACGCGCTTTGTGGCGGCTTCGTCCTCGCTCAGCTTAAGTTCTTTCTCAACCTGCTTGGAGTACTCCTTGCCCAATTCGATATCGCGGTCGAGGTCCTTTTGACGCTTTTCGTCGATTTGAACCTGTGCTTTCTGCCATGCCTCTTCAACCAGCCATTCAACTCTCGTCTCGGTTTCGCCATGGAAGTGGCCGATCCCGTCAGTAATGGGTGTGTGAGTCAAAGCGGCTGCGAGTAATACGGCGTTCAGCATCTTGCGGTTTAGTTATGACGAATTATGACGGTCTGAGTTATCTGCTCGTCCCGAGCCTATCAACGGCAAGCCTAGTCGAATAGGACCATTGGCTTTAGGATTTCACCTGACCTCATTCTTGAATACGCATCCGGCAATTCATCTATTCCCAAATAGTGGCTCACAACTTGGTCGGCCCGAATCGTGCCCTGGGTCAAGATCTCAAATGCCCTTCGCGTGTCATCAGGCCCGCACGAGTAACTGTGAACGATGCGGATGTCGCGAAAATAAGCGTCTTGAGGCACCCTCAGTTCCTCGCCGGGCCCAATAGGCGCGAACAATACGATTACAGCCGCAGGCGCGGCTATGGCCAGCGCCAAATCGAAGGCAGCCTGGCTTCCCGGACACACCACGATCCGATCGAACGTAGGTGTTGTGACCTCGACATTCGGATCTCGGGCATCAACTCCCAACCCAATGGCGTGTCGAATTCGATCTCCGTTCAAATCGAATCCAACGCTTCCGGGCAGGACCAACGCATGCATCAACCCCATCACGCCGAGCCCGATGATTGCCGACTTTGCATCGGACCGAACTGGCTCGCTCTGACGCAGACTCTTGACAACACACGCTAGAGGCTCGATCAGGGCGGAATCACGAGGATCCATTTCACCCACCAAAAACGAATCCGTCAGGTTCTCCGGCATGACGGCGAAATACTCAGAGAGGCCACCAGGGATGATCTTGGTCCGCTGCCACTGTTCGCAATGGACGTAGCGGCCAGTTCGACAGAAGTCGCATTGCATGCAAGGGGCATGATGGTGAACGAACACTCGCTCGCCGACCGGAAATCTCTGGTGCTTAGACTCGACGATCCTGCCGACCACCTCGTGGCCAAGCACATGCGGAATCTTGCGGTCCATGTACCAGGTCATCAGTTCTCCGGAGCAGAGTCCAGATGCCTCAGTACGCACCAATAGCCCGCCGGCCGGGCATTCGGGAATGTCCTCCTGGAGGATTTCGACTCGCCCGCCACCCATGTACCGGGCCAGTTTCATGGCTTGAAGACGTATTTCAGGCCGCGACCCTCTTTGAGGTCCTCAAACACCTGGATTCCCTCATCCAAAGACCTCTCCCCGGAGATCAGCGCGGACAGGTCCATCCGATGATCGATGAGCCACACACGGGCCGTCCTAACGGCATTCGTTCCAAAGTGAAATGGGCTGACGAGTGAGATTTGGTCGTAGTGAAGGCGCTTGGTATCAAACGCCGCCGAAGTGCCACTGGGGCAACCGCCGAAAAGCATCACCGTCCCACCACGGCGCGAGTAATCCACGCTCTTTTCCCACACATCGACGTTCCCCGTGCATTCGATTACGAGGTCGAATTGCGAGGATACATCCCCTAGGTAGGTGGGCATCGCCCCAAGCTTTTCGCCAACGTCGAGGCGCGCTCGATTCCGGCCTGCCAGGGTGACTGATTCGACTCCCAGAAGCCGTAATGCGGCTACGAACATCAGACCAATAGAGCCCGGCCCAATGATGAGTACGCGATCATCGGCCTGCAGGTTTAGCAACTCGATACCTTGCGCCACGCAAGACAGCGGTTCCAGCAACGAAGCCATTT
>CAMLEL010000340.1 GCA_946478935.1 uncultured Armatimonadota bacterium | reverse complement strand
CGCCAAAGACACCGTACTGGTGGTATGCCAACTCAGCGGCGGAAATGACGGTCTCAACACCATCATTCCTTACGCGAACAAGTCCTACTATCAGCTGCGACCGACACTGGGCATTCCCGAAGCCCAGGTGGTCAAGCTGAATGAATCCATGGGCCTGCACCCAGCTTTGGCGCCGATCGCCGAGCTATACAAGAAAGGCCAAGTCGCGATCGTGCAGAACGTCGGATACCCCCGCGCGAATCGCTCGCACTTCAAGAGCATGGACATCTGGCAGTCGGCATCGCCCGACGGCAAGATGAAATATGGCTGGATCGGTCGGCATGTGGACTCGGTAGCGGCGGTCAACCCTGTTTACGCCCTCGGACTCTCCACCGAGAAGCCCCTCGCATTGGCCGGAAAGACGGCCAGCGTTCCGTGCTTTGCCAGTCTGGCCGATATCCAGAACATGATCGGCGACCCTGATACCGAACGAATGCTCCGCGAGATTCAAGGGGTGGATGCCAAGGCTGGTTCTCTGGAGTCAGTGGTACAAAAGGCGAATCGCACAGCTCTGGATGCAATGGATGTGCTCGCATCCCAACTTAGCAAATATGCCCCCAAGCAGACTTATGGAAACGATCCGTTCGGAAACGGTTTCAAGCAGATCGCTCAATTGGTGGCAACCTCCCCACAGACCCGAATCGTATATTTCAGCACCGGCGGATTCGACACCCACGCCCGGCAGGCAGAAAACCACAACCGACTTCTCGGTAATTTTGCCAATGCCGTCAGCGCTTTTCAAAGGGAAATGGAGGCTTGCGGCAAGGCCGACAAGGTCATCGTCCTCGTATTCTCTGAGTTCGGAAGGCGCGTCGCAGAAAATGGCAGTCAAGGCACTGACCACGGTGCGGCAGGACCGATGCTCCTCATCGGCAAGCGCGTGAAGGGCGGGCTACACGGCTCCAATCCGGATCTGCAAAATCTCATGAATGGCGATTTGAACTTCGAGATGGATTTCCGCTCGGTCTACGCCTCCACGCTCGATCAGTGGCTCGGGGGCGATTCGGGTGTGGTTTTGGGGCAGAAGTTTGAGCATGCTCCGGTTCTTTAAGACTTCGCAAAGTACTTGACAAAGCATCTGGGTGTAGTCATATCATGTTCCTCGTGATATGGTTGCATTGGGCCATTTCTTTCTGGATTTTTGACCACCATGGTCGAGGTGCCGACGTGCCTGGGATGAATCTGGCGATCATGTACTCCTGTCAAACAGTGGAATCCGTATGGCCTGACCCGAAAACCGGAGTCCTCGTCATCGGTGAACGATCCTTTGCGATTCCACTTAGGTGGCTGCACGGGTCGTAGCTTAGGCTATCTAAACGGCCACGGTGTTGTAGCCCGAATCCACAAACAGTATTTGACCCGTGACACCCTTGCTCAGATCGCTTAGCAAGTACATCGCCGCTCCAGCACATTCCGACTGGCCATATTCCCGCTTCAGCGGGGAGACGTCTTGCACATGCTTCATGAAGTCCGTCAGGCCCGAAACGCCTCGGGCAGAAATGGTGTTGACGGGACCCGGTGAAACCGTGTTAACCCGAATCCCCCGCTCTCCGAGATCGGCGGACAGATATCTTGCAGCGGATTCCAGCGCAGCCTTGGCGACTCCCATGACTTTGTAGTTGTACATGATGCGCGTGCTGCCCAGGTAGCTCAGGGTGATCACGCTGGCGTCATCCTTCAGCAGCGGTTCGAGCGCACGGCAGACCCGGATCAACGAGAATGCCGAGGCGTTCATGGCGACTTGGAAATCTTCCAATGTAGTGTCGATAAACCGACCGGTCAGCGCTTCCTTTGGTGCGTAACCTACGCTGTGGACGAGGAAGTCGAGCTGGCCATATTTTGCCGCTACTTCGTCGTGCAGCCGCTGGAACTCATCCTCATTCAGAAAATCGATGAGGAAGGGATCGAAACCTTGGCGGTCCGCGATCAATTTCTGCACCCCTTCGGCGAGCCTTTCGTTCTGAGCACCGATGCCCACCGTGGCGCCGTGCTGGTTCGCCAAATCGGCGATCGCCCACCCGATCGAATTCTTGTTCGTGACGTTGAGAACCAGGCCCTTCTTACCTTCGAGAAGCATGGCGAGAGTTTAGCACCGAGCTACAATCCCCGAATGTTCGGGTCCATTTTCTACCACTTGCGGCGAGTCGTTGACACGCCCACCAGCTCTGTTACCGATGCTCGGATTGCCGCCGAATCAACGATGATGACGATCGAGAACCGGGTGGATCATCTTGAGCTTGCCTGTTCAGGACTCTGGACGCTCCTCAAACAGAAACATGGTTACACCGATGAGGCGCTGGTCGCCGCGATACAAGAAGTTGACGCTCGCGACGGGAACCTGGATGGAAAGATCGGTCAGGTGAGCAAGACTTGCCCGCACTGTCAACGAAAGCTACTGAGCCGAGACTCGCCCAAATGCTCCTGGTGCGGTGGCGACTTGACTCACACGCCGCTTTAAGCGGAGTGCACCATCGGTCGTTTGCGTTTGTCAGGCTCCATGCGACGTAGGATTTCGCGCGTGATCGGGGCCGTTTCTCCTTGTCCCAGAATGAGGTACCGCAATAAGTAGGCGACCGGATTGCCCTCTGTCCAGTTCAAATATGCATGGGGTCGCTTGCCCGTCACGTCTCGCACATGGAGTAAAAACGCAGCTATCGAATTTGGTACTGCGGTTCCGGTTGCACGTAGGACGCTGTACTCACCGACCTCGACTCCTTCGACTTCGAGCGTGCCCGTGAAATCGGACGGATCGGCAATGTAAATCTCGAGAAAGAGGATTCGCTCGTCCTCGGGAATCTGATGATCCTCTCGAGCTTCGCGCTCCTGCCGCTCATACTCCGCCAAGTCTCGCTCCTCGGGCCGGTTGGGAATGATTCGGATCATTTCGTCGCCTTCGGCTGCGCCTCGGACCAACGCGAGCGCAGCGGCGTCCAGTTGAATCTTATCGACCCTGATTTCCAACATGCGCCAGATTCGGGAGATTAGCGAGATCCCGACGATGCAGAGCACGAACAGCGCGGCGATCATCAAGCCCTCTGGTCGTTCGAGAACATTGACCAGAGTCGTGTATACAAAGATGAGGGATACGAGTCCAAATCCGATCGTTGCCCAGCGCTCCCTTGCTCGTTTTGCGCTGAGCGTCACGGCAACAGTTGCCGAGGTCATGAGGCCGAGAACGCCGGTCGCGTACGCGGCAGCCTGTTCCTCGACTCCGGCTTTGAAAAGATAGGTGACCAGGAAACAGATCGCCACGAATATCAGCACCAAGGGACGGACCGCTTTGGTCCACTCCGGGGCCATTCCGTATCGAGGCAGATAGCGAGGAACGATATTCAAGAGGCCGGCCATTGCGGAAGAGCCAGCAAACCAAAGGATGAGA
>CAMLEL010000339.1 GCA_946478935.1 uncultured Armatimonadota bacterium | reverse complement strand
ATGTCTACTAATTTGGGCTGACACGTGGATGAGAATGCGGACACTAGGATTGGCAAGTGAGATATCGATAGTCTCAAAGCTAACTGCCCGTCAACGTCTGCTGCTGGGGCTACTTAATGCCCTAGGTGGATCAGCAGGAAACCTCGATTTCCAGAAGGTTCTTTTCCTCTATTGTCAAGAATCTGCTTCGGGCCAACCCTACGACTTCGTGCCCTATAGGCGGGGTGCATTCTCATTCACATCTTATGCCGACCGGCGCAAGCTCATATCTTATGGCTTAGTTGAGGACAGCGACCACTGGAAACTCACCGATCATGGAGGTGAAGCGACGGAAGCTGACATTTTCTTGAGGGATTTCGTAGAGAGCCTGGACGGACTGCGAGGCGATGAACTTGTGGCCGACACCTATCGGCGGTTCCCTTACTACGCGATTCGGAGCGAGATTGCCGAAAAAGTGTTAAAGGGCGACGATGAAGCCCTTGCCAGGATCGAATCTGAGAAGGCGAAAACCAGTCCGCATCCGCTTCAGACAATTGGCTACGAGGGACGTTCGTTGGAGGCTTACCTGAACACACTTATTCAGGCGGGAGTGAGTGTCCTCTGTGATGTGCGGCGCAACCCTATCAGCCGCAAGTATGGTTTTTCCAAGAGCACATTGGGCACCGCCTGCGCGGGCGTTGGAATCTGGTACGAGCATCTGCCCGAACTGGGAATCGCGTCGGAGCAACGCCAGGAATTGAATTCGCAAGAAGACTACGACGCCCTCTTTGCCGAATACGAGCGCGACCACCTTCCCAAGCAGGACGAAGTCCTTGCCAAGATTCAAACTTGGATCGAAAAGGGCAACCGAGTAGCATTGACCTGCTACGAATTGCACCCCCACCAGTGCCATCGTCACTGCGTCGCTGAAAGGTTGGAGGCCATGTCCCAAAGTCGACTTGAGGCAAGACACTTGTGAGGTGGAATGGCAAAAGAACGTGTTCTCATCACCGTAAAGACTTATCCGACGCTTTCCCGCAAGTACGGTGAGACCGTCTGCACTGCAGGTGTCCGCGAAGACGGCTCTTGGGTTCGGATGTATCCGGTTCCCTTTCGACGACTCGAAGAAGCGCAGCAATACTCAAAATACGATTGGATCGAATGCGATCTGATTCGAAACACAAGCGACCCTCGCCCAGAAACCTTTCGCCCCACTGATGCCTCGCAACTGATCCCGGCTGGGCATATCGGAACTGAGCATCAATGGCGCGAGAGGCGGCAACTGTTGCTCAAGACCGCCAGAGTGCACGACCGGCTGGACGACCTGGTCACCGGAGCCAAGTCCAACACGACTTCGCTGGCGGTCTTCAAGCCTTCCAGGGTTCTCGACTTTACTTGGGAGCAAGAGGAACGGGAGTGGGACACCAAGAAGCTCGAAGAGATGCGTGGCCTCTATAGCCAACTGCACCTTTTTGAAGACAATGAATGGCGCAAGACATTTCAGGTCATTCCCAAACTGCCTTACAGCTTCTCATACAAGTTTGAAGATTCAAATGGAAGACAGAGTGAACTACAAGTCCTGGACTGGGAGACTGGAGCGCTCTACTGGAACTGCCTTCGCTTGACCAACGGCGACGAACAGGCGGCGTTGAAGAAGGTTCGTCAGAAATACTTAGATGTTTTTCTGACCAAGGATTTGCATTTCTATTTGGGAACGACTCAGCAATTCCACTTCGTTGCTCCAAATCCTTGGGTCATTATCGGAGTCTTGCCAATCCCACACGAAACCCAAGAGAGTCTTTTTGACTTCTGACGCAAACCCCCGACCAACTTTCCGTCAGGTCCAGCTACGTGAACAGCCGTTCTACGTGCGTTCACTTCGGAGTACCAAACAATCTCCATTGAATCGCCCTCCAATCCTGGTTAAATATCTGCGCTGATACAGGTTAACAAATGAGCGTGGAAGACCAAATCAAGGCATTTATTGCTGGCTTGGCAGAACCCAAGCGAAGCGAGATTGAGGCATTGCATGGGCGGATTCTGCGAATGAAACCCGGCTGTGAATTGTGGTTCAGCGACGGTAAAGATGACCAGGGAAAAACGGTCGCAAACCCAACCATCGGCTACGGGAACTACATGATCAGGTATGCCGACGGGTCCTCAAAGAATTCCTTTCGGATTGGACTTAGCGCGAACAAGACTGGAATCTCTGTGTACATCCTTGGCTTGGAAGATAAGAACCTTTTGGCGAAGAACTACGGGCCGACGATCGGCAAGGCAACCGTGACCGGGTACTGCGTCCGATTCAAAAGCACCAAAGAAATCGACACGGATGTCCTATTGGCGGCAATCCGAATTGGACTTGAAGTCCCGGTGGCAGATTAAGCGATTCGCAGGCATTATAATGCATCCAAGCTATGGCCATGACCGCTGAACAGATCGTTGAGCAGCTTCGCCCGATGGGCAAGGAGAGCTACAAACGCGTGATGCTCAAGCACGGCGTTTCTGAACCCTTCTTTGGCGTCGCCATCGGCGATATGAAGCCAATACAAAAGCAAATCAAAAAGGACTACCAGTTGGCGCTCGATCTCTATGACACGGGGATCTACGACGCAATGTATTTGGCCGGCCTGGTGGCCGATGACGCGAAAATGACAAGGGCTGACATTCAAAAGTGGCTCGATCAGGCTCCCTGCAGCGCGATATCGAACGTGACCGTCTCATGGGTTGCGGCGGAAGGCCCTCACGGCTGGGATTTGGCGCTGCAATGGATTGAGGCAGACGACGAAAAGTCAGTTTGCGCCGGATGGTCCACTTTGGGCAGTTGGGTTGCGCTGCGTCCCGATGCAGAGCTCGATATTCCCAAGCTCAGAGAGCTCTTGAAGCAGGTGGGAACCTCGATCCACCAGCAGCCGAACGATGTCAAATACCACATGAACGGTTTTGTCATCTCGGTTGGCTGCTATGTGGCGGAACTCACTGATGAAGCCATGCGGATCGGCAATGCCCTCGGTAAGATTGACGTCAAGCTTGTCGGCGACTGCAAGCTGCCCTCGATTCCTGACTATATTCAGAAGGTCGCGGATCGTGGCATCATCGGGAAGAAGCGCAAAACGGTCAAGTGTTAGCGGCCGGGTCCGGGCCACTTCCGTTAGCATGTCCTTTCAAGCGATCTCGTAAGTACTGGCGCCAATCCCAGCCCACCGGGTCGTCGCTAAGTCGTAACGGCGGGGCAGACCGAATACGCGTTGCCAATTCACCATATAGGGCGCGAATATTGGGCCCGATGGCCGATCCGTCAGAGAATCCGTGAGCGCGGTTACAGCGCGAGCAGACCGCTCGCAAGTTGATCGGACGATTTCACCCGCTGCCCGTGTGATCGACTTCGGTGGCGGGCTCGCCACAAACGGCACACTTACTGCCTTCTCGCTCGATTACTTTCGCGATCACT
>CAMLEL010000338.1 GCA_946478935.1 uncultured Armatimonadota bacterium | reverse complement strand
ATCCATACCGGATTGGGCCGCGCCCGCCTCGCCCAGGAAGCCGTCACCGCGATGATGGCAGCTGCTCAGGATCACGTCGCGATTGAGTTCGATGTGGCATCAGGGGCTCGCGGAGACCGGCAGGAGAGTGTCGCAGACTTGCTTTGCCATTTGACTGGCGCCGAGGATGCGTTTGTCGTCAACAATGGCGCTGCGGCGGTGGTGTTAGCACTCAGAACGCTTGCAGATGACAAGGAAGTCCTCCTTTCACGCGGCCAAATGGTCGAGATCGGCGGTTCATTCCGCGTACCCGACATCGTGCGTGAAAGTGGCTGCCATCTCGTTGAAGTTGGCTGCACCAATCGCACGCATCTGGAGGACTATGCAATCTCGTCCGACACCGGAGCGATCCTAACCTGCCACAAAAGCAATTATGAGATCGTCGGATTCACAGCTGAACCTTCCGTGTCAGAGCTTTCAAGGCTCGGCGTTCCAGTTGTGGATGACATGGGGACAGGCTGCATATTGGACCTGTCGCAGTTGGGATTGCCGAAACTGAGGACACTTGCCGATTCCATCCGCGAAGGCGCCCAAATTGCCATTGGGAGTGGGGATAAACTGCTCGGAGGACCCCAAGCAGGCTTGATCCTGGGTCAGCGCGATCTGGTGCAAAGAATCAGGTCCCATCCTCTTGCCCGGGCTATGCGCGTCGACAAGCTCACATTGGCCGGATTGCGAGCCACTTTGGCGCTCTATGCTCAAGGGCGGTATCTTGAAATTCCAACGATCAAATACCTTGCCAGATCAGTCGAGGAAGTCCAAGATCTAGCCAATCGGATTGCGCAAAATGTAGGTGTCGCCGGTACAACCGAGCCTTGTGTCTCTGAAATTGGTGGGGGGAGTGGCGCTTCGGCCCAAGTGCCCAGCTTCAGGGTTGGCTTTCCCGGATTCGACGCCGAGACCCTCGGACGAACCTTGAGGCAGGCTGAGCCTGCCATCATCGGACGAATCGAAAAGAGCGTCCTTTGGCTGGACCCCAGATCGGCGGAAATCGACGAGGTTGACAAAGTCGTGCCGATCATCCGAGAATGTCTCCATTGACTGCGCCTGAAAAGAACGATATCGTCAGGAGCCTTCTCAAAGTGCTCGATCTCCATGGACCGGGAGAGCGTGCTCACGCCGAGCGCGTCGCCGTTTACAGTGTTGCCACTGGATACGACCTGGGTCTGCGAGGCGACGATCTGATCAATCTTAGATACGCTGCGACTCTACACGATGTGGGCAAAGTCAAGGTTGATGCTGGGCTCGTGAACAAGCTTGGCTCGCTCGATTCCGACGAGATTGAGGCCATGAAACTTCATGCTGAGCTGAGCTTGGAACTGTTGGAAGAGTTTGAGTGGCTAAAACCCGCCTTGCCCATGATCATCCACCATCACGAACGGTGGGATGGGCAAGGGTATCCAACTGGACTTGGAGCCAATCTCATTCCGCTTGGCGCCCGCATCATATCGGTTGCGGAAACGTTTGACGCATTGACAACCGATGCAGGTTGGAACAAGCCACGCACTGAGTCCGCAGCGAAGGAGGAGCTCCAATCTTGTGTGCGAACCCAGTTCGATCCTGAAGTTGTGGAGGCATTCTTCCGAGTCCAGCCAATGATTCAACCGATCTCGGTTACCTGACTTTACAGGGGCGACACTTCACCGGAACCAGCAATGTCCTTGTCGATCTTCGGCGATCCCTTGTAGCGAATATCTCCCGATCCAGCAACGTCGGCCGTCAATGATTTGGTGGCGAAGACGCGGACAGTACCCGAGCCAGCTACGTCAACCACGGCCCTTTCGCTTTCTAAAGCAGTGGTATCAACATCCCCCGATCCTGAAATGTCAATCGAGAGTTCCGTTATTCTTCCGTTGGCGACAATGTCCCCCGATCCGTTGATTTCCAAATCCAGGCTGTTGCCGGACAGATTGGAAATCAGGACGTCACCTGAACCATTGACTTCCACGCCCTCAACCTTTGGACATACGACCTTCAGTCTGAGTGGCAACTTCGTCGAGTAGCTGCCCTTTACGCCCACATAAAGAGTGTCACCCTTGACTTCGCATTCGAGGGCGGTGATGATGTTGTCGTCACCCGTAATTTCAAGATCACTTTGTGGGCCCTGCTTTAAGTCTACTTCGAATGACCCATTCGCGACGACCTTGGTGAATTCCGGCAATGCTTTGCCGGTTCCCACCGAAAGCACACGACTGTCGGCCTTACCCGAACCTTGGATGGAAGGTCCGAAGGGAGCAAGGCCACATCCGGCAGACATGACGGCGGCAGTAATTGCAAGAGGGATACACTTCATCGGCATCCAACCTAACACGGATTTGGGTCGCTTCCAAGTACTCGGGTCTTTCGGCAGTTTCAAAAGGGGCCTTGTGCTCAGGGGTACCCTTTCGACATGATTCTGACCTTGCTGGCAGCTACCGCTATAAGCGCTCCTGCCACGATAAAAGTCTTTGTAGTGAGTTACTTCCCGGTATCGGGCGACCAGATTGACCGAACCGTCACCCAGGACGTCGGTGGAAGTTACGCCGACCTGCGGGCTCGAACACAACGGCTTACCCGGGAAGCATGCGAGCTCTTAGAAAATGGCTCGACATTTCGCGGATATAAGAATTCCAAGGCGCAGCCGGCGCTACGATACGAAGTCGTCGGCGATATCGAATTCAAAGAAGCGATTCCACTTCGGCCCAAGAAGGGTGACCAGGCACCATTGCCTGACTACAGGGCCATCATGGACCGCATTGAGGGCAAGAGGCTGGTCGAGTCAGGCGGAGTCCAGCAGATTTGGCTGTGGGGATACCACGGCAAGATTGGACTGTGGGAGTCCAATATGTCGAGTCCGACCGGGGATGTAAGCAATTCGGATCGCGATGAATCGGACCTGCCCGTGTTTAACCGCACCTATACGTTCTTCCACTATAACTACGGTCGCGGTGTGGGTGAGATGCTAGAGAATCACATGCACCAGTTGGAGCATCTGCTCAATTTCGCCGACGGTCGCGATACCACTCCGCCTGAAAAATGGAATGAACTGCTATTTTGGGGGAAGTTTGTTGGCAGCGACGCCTCCCATAAGATCGTTACGAACCCGGCGAGGTGTGGGTGGACTCATTACGCTCCAAACAGCGAAAGAGATTACGATTGGACAAACCCCAGATATGTGGAAACGGACATCGAGGACTGGAAGCCCGACGGGATCGGTAAGACCCAGCGGATGAACTCCGACCGATGGAATCGAGATCCGATCCAGTGGAGGGTGTATTGGATGCAAGCGATTCCCGGCCAAGGAAACGGCTTGACCTTCCGGGGAAAGAAGCTGCGGAACTGGTGGAGTTTTGTTTCAGACTGGGATAGCGCTCGGAAAGACCGTTGGAAATTAACCCTCCCGTAAGAAGTGTATAAAAACTTAACCAAAT
>CAMLEL010000337.1 GCA_946478935.1 uncultured Armatimonadota bacterium | reverse complement strand
CGTCGTATCGAACCGGTATGCCTTCATTCGACCCGCAGGAGTGTCGACTTCACGCTCACCCTTGAACGTAAGCGTGGCCTTCATGGGACCGACGTCACCGAGCCCCGCACGGTATCCGTTGCCGCTCCAGGTCTTCTCTTCATCCAGTTTCATCGGCCAATGGTAAAGCGGAAATGCAGGTGTAAATGTCTTGGAATCGCCTTGATTGCCTTTGAGCGATTTCTGGATAGCCCCGTTCGCGGTCATGCTTATGACCAGTTGCGAAAGAACCTTGTTGTCCTGAACGAACGAGAGGGTGCAGTCGGACCCACTTGTCTTGGTTACCTTGAGGGTCGGAGCGCCCGAGGATTGCCTGGTCTGCCCTTGCTGGTTGCGATCGCTCGTCCGCATTGAATAGGTCCAAGCGTTGCCGGACTTGAGCGGGAGGAGGTCCGAAGGCTTGTCGATCTTGTTTTCGATCACTTTGACCTGTTCCGATGGGTCAGTTGGGCCAATGTCCGGGCTACAGCCGAGGACCAGTGCTAACGCAAGCAAAGATAGTGTGGATTTCATGGTTTATGATCGGCTGCGGCGTTGATGAACCGTAGCGCTTCCTCAGCCAGCTTTTGCTCGCTGATGCCGGTTATTTCAACTGTAGAATACTTTATCTCGTGACGAACCACCGGTGCGGCGATCGCTACGCCGTTAGAGACGAGGAGCAACTGAGCGCCAGGGCGTTTGTAGGTGTACTGCCAAAGCCTGTCTCTGGACTCTTCATTCGTGTTCAAAACGATGCTGTAAATCTCACCCTTGCCATCTTCGCTGGGGGCAGACTTGAGTTCTGCGTTCTTTATAGTTTCTTCCGTGACCAGGACCTCGACGGCGTTTAACACTTCCTCCACGGGCTTGGCCAACCGTGCCAAGGATTCTTCACCGAAATTCGCTCTAAGCGAAGCAGCAACGTCCTCGAACCCCGCCCTCTCAGCGTCGTCGAGCGCCAAGTTGTATACACCGGAAATAGTTGCGGCGCTTGGCTTTAGGTTCGGGTCCAAGCCTCCTCGCTCCAACTGTCGCTGCAGGTAGCTGTTCGCGGCGTTCGCCAATCGGGTCCGGTATGGCATACGAACTTTGGCCATCAGCTGCAAGCCCTCGCCTGCGGGCAACCTGATCGGAACTTCCACTTCAAGCCATACCCCCGTGCTGAGCCGATCCCAGTTGACCCTTTCGATACCTTGGCCGTCGATTCGGGTTGCCAAGTCGTACTCTAACTTCGTTCTTTCTTCGCCTGTCCCGGCCAGCGCCTTCTCGATGCGCTCCCTAGTCCAAACGCGATCCTCCAGGGGCTGGATGTCGTACCGGATGTCATTGAGCGCAAGCGTCAATTCCGAGGCTGCTTCGGCCTCTCCCCTCAACGTCCCGACCAACCCTGCCATCGGAATCGTCTTGCCCGAACTCGCGTCGACCGACTCCGGCTTCGCAAAAGAAGACGCTTCGCCAACCATCAGCCGAGCAATCCCGTTCGACACGACGATGAAGTATCCCGGAACCTTCATTCCGATGAGCGAAACGCTGCCGGGCCGAAGCGGCGGGTACTCGCGCGGAAGAATGACCATGCGCGTGTACAGCTCGTTGCCGCCGAACCACAGCGCCAAAATAGCCCCTACGACAACGGCGAACCAGATTCCGGTTCGGGATTTGCTCTTCGACATTCGGTGTTCTTAAGGTGAACGCATGCAGTGAGGACAAAGGCTTCTTCTAGCCGAATATTCTTCGCCACAATGAGGACAAATAGCGGTCTTGTTTGAGACGTCCAAGTTGGAAAACCTTGTCTCAAGCAATTCGAGTTCCCTGAGTTCGTAGGGGTCGTGCGTTGCCACCCTGAGCCCCCAAACGAATACCCCAATCGACGCCGCCACGAGCAGGCCTACCTGCCAAGACTCTTTAGCAAACAGAACCGAGGCGAGAACCGCCATGCCCAAAACGAGGATTCCCCTAACTTTCCACGGCTGGTGCATTTATGATTTTGATCCCCCCATTTGCTCGAGCAAGCTCTTGATTTCTGAGCGACGTTCGAACAACCACTTTGCCTTCTCATCCGTTGACAAGGCGAACTTGAACGCCTCCAAAAGCGCTTCAATCTTTTGCCTGAACTCCCCCTCGATTTCAGAACCCCCATTTACAGTATGCAGGCAGTTCTTTAAAACTTCGACGGTCGGGTCGATCTCTCGTCTCTTCCGCTCTCGAACCACTCGCGAGATCATCGTGATCGGATCTGTATCCGCGATATAAGTATCACGCCGGTCTCCGGGATTGCGGAAACGACGCACAACTCCCCAGTCGATGAGGTCCCGCAAATTCATTGAAGCGTTTCCACGCGAGATGCCGAGGCGTTCGATGATGTCGTCCATCGCCATCGGGTTGCCCGAAATGAAGAGGAACGCATGAATCTGCGCCATCGTTGGGTTGATTCCCCAACTGCTGCTCATGCGTCCCCACTCAAGAATAAAGCTATGCTGAGCGGCTCGGATGGCCTGTTCCGGTGTCCGCTCCGACATACTTAGCGCTGAACTAAAGTCAACTGTGGCGACTCAAGTTTCACAAGATCGCCTGTCGATGTGAAATACACCTTCGCGGTTTCATTGCCTTCCTTCGAAGTTATGCAGTGAGCCGTTACGGTTCGGTTCGCGAGCTTCACACTTCGAGTGCCGTGGTAAGTCATGGTCGACTTACTCCACATCCCCGTCATTGCATTCAATTCGTAACAAGTCGTCGTTGTTCCAACAGCAGGGACTTTGCCAGTCATCCAGATAACGGACTTGTTGTTTACGCTTCCAGCTGCGGTCACGGATTTGGTCTCGCTCTGCCCCATGCCGCTCGTGACGATCGTCGCCTTCTTGCCGGTGATGGTGGCCTTCGTGGTGGCGCTCATCTCGTTGCCCTGAGCGCTTGCGGTCATCTTGTAGATTTGCGAAAGAGGGTCGCCTGCCGAAGTGTGCACATCGCTGATGTCCATCATAATCTTCGCGCCTTGCTGCGTGACATTCACGACGAGTCGCGTTGTGATCTTCCCGCCCGCATTGGTCAGCTTGAATGTGCCTGTTCCGATCTTCTTCCCGTTCGGATCGAGCACATCGAGATTCGAGGCGGATGCCATTGCAACCAGTGCAGCTGCCGCCATTAAGAAAATCGTTCGTTTCATGGATGAGTGCCTCCTGTTGGCGCTAACTCTACCCGCTGGCAAGGACGGCCGCGGCCCATTCGGCCGTGCCCGGCTCGGCTGTCGCGGCTTCCAGAGCCGCCTTCGTCACCGTTCCTGAAAGCCGCACTGTCCTGCTCGTCGGATCCAAGACCCGAACAAACGCTTGCGGAGAACCGCGTCTAACCAGCCATGCTCCTACCTGTGCAGCGTCGATCTGATCCGAATCGGCGCCGTTTAGTGTGGCGACCGCGCCCGAAGTGTCTTTGATCAAGCC
>CAMLEL010000336.1 GCA_946478935.1 uncultured Armatimonadota bacterium | reverse complement strand
GAGCGATCGAATCGTGTTCACTGTAGCTCGGGGTAAGCGCAAGTTCGGCGAGATGGCAATGGGCCTCGGCCGATCCCTCAAGCTAATCGGCGATACAAACCGCCGAGTGATCATGACGGACATCGACGGTTTTGACTGGCCGAGGTACTTCGACGAAGTTATCCCAGTCCAAGGGCCCCGAAGCGCCCTGGACAAATTGACGGGGCTCGAACGGACGGAAGCGGATCGAGTGTTGGCGATCGATGTGGACATGCTCGCCTTCAAACGACTCGACCCTGTTTTTGGGTCATGTGCGGGTCGGTCATTCGCTGTTCAGGGGCACTGGGAAACCCAGGGAGTCTTCCATGGACTACCAGTGGCGCAGATCCTCGACCGGTTCCAGTTAGAACGAATTCCCCGTTTCAACGGAGGAATGGCTTACTACGAAAGGAGTCAAGACTTTCACGAACTACTTGGGGCAATGAGGCATGCCGAGGCCAACTACGACAGCTATGGGTTCGATCCCTTTGTTCGGGGGCAGCACGCCTCCGAAGAAGTGTGCATGCTACTTGCGATGATCGATTTAAATCGATTTGAGTACCTGATTCCACCGGAATTTCAGTTCCAGCACAGTGCGGCCGGTTTGGTCGGGAAACTACACCTTGACGTGTTGAAGAATGAATGTAAGTTCATCTCGCGGCAGCGACACTGTGAGTACATCGAACCATTCCTCTTCCATGCGTGGCGCTACAAAGATTTTCTTGTGTACTGGAATCAACTGGACAAACTTCAGAAGTTGGAGGAGTTTGAAGACAAACACCCAACGCTGTATATGCCGCGTTGGGTGAAGTGGAGCCGCTCCATTCAGCGGCGGATCTTAAAGATGAAAGGACGGGCCTAGGCTTCGACGGGCTCTTCTACCGGTTCAGCAACTACGGCTGCCTTTTTGGTGCTGGCTTTCTTCTTAGCACCTGCGGTTCCCATCTCCACGCCGACGGCGCCTTCGGTGAAGCTTGCTTTGATCTTGATGCGTCGGCTAAGTTCGGATTCGCTGACGGTGGACCAGTTGACTCGATCCAATGTCCACTGCCAAAGGATGTCGAGGCCTGAGTAAACAAACTCGACACCATCTTGAAGAATGTCGCTCAGTTTGCTTTTAAGCTCATCTCGACCATCGAGGATTCGCTCTCCAGCCGCAAGGTTCGGCATGAGGCCCACGGTTACGATCACTGGCTCCTCTTCTGTCGTAACTTTGGCGGCCTTCTTTGGCGTTGTGTTGTCGATGCCTTCCTGCACCATTTGAAGCTGGCCAACCATTGCCTTGGTCAATTTGTCATAGTCTTCAGGGCACTTATACTGCTCGCCGTCGTATAGAGCAATGGCATGGCGGCCTGTGAGGGAAAGAGCGCTGGCGATCAGCGCGGCATCCGCGGGTTTCAGCTTGGGATGAGTTTTCTTAATCTGGTCGAGTGCAGTTTCCAGCTTGGTGAGATGGCAGGTGATCAAACGGAGAGCTCCTAAGGCGCGATCCCACCGGATGCGCCATAATGCGATAGTTTACCCGCAAGAGAGGTTCAACAGACGTGAGGATTGGAATGAAAGGTTGGTTTGGGACAATGGTCGCACTGGCGACTTTGGTGGGATGTGCGGGACAAAACAACGCAAACTCCGCAATCGATAATCCCGCGGCTCGCGACTTCACTCCCGCAAAGGGTGGAAGTCCTTCAGGGAAGGATCTTCTGGTTGGCGTGGTCTTTGATTCCGGTGGACTTGGCGATAAGTCCTTCAATGACAGCGCTTGGGCTGGAATCCAACGTGCGGTCAAGGAACTTCGAGTTTCAGAGAAGCACATTGAAAGCAAGACCGAAAAGGACTTTGAAACCAATTTGACGGCAATGGCCGACAACGGTTGCGACCTCGTTTTCGCAATCGGCATCACGCAGCAGAAAGCGCTTGAGACCGTTGCTCCGAAGTATCCGAATGTCAAGTTCGCCATTGTGGACGCCAATGTCACCGCGCCCAATGTTCGCTCACTCTTATTCACTGAGCAAGAGGGAAGCTTCCTCGCCGGTTACTTGGCAGCATTGACGACCACGACCAAGAAGGTTGGCTTTGTTGGTGGAATGGAAATTCCGTTAATCAAGAAGTTTCAGGCAGGCTATGAGGCAGGCGTTAAGACAGCCGATCCGGCGGTAGAGGTCCTTCCTGCCAAGTACACCGGCAATTGGGACAGCCAGGACAAAGGCAAAGTGGCGGCGAACATCTTATATTCCTCCGGAGCGGACATCGTCTACCACGCTGCGGGTAGGGCGGGCCTGGGTGTCATTGCGGCAGCCAAAGAGCAGGGCAAGTATGCCATCGGCGTCGACAGCGATCAAGACGACGTGGAAAAGGGCTCCGTTCTCACAAGCATGATCAAACGGGTGGACGAAGCGGTCTATCAAACAGTGAAAGACCTGGCCTCAGGCAAGTTCACGCCTGGCAACAAAGTCTATGACCTGAAGGCTGGCGGTGTCGGCTTGAGCGAAATGCGGTTTACGAAGGAAAAGATCGGTAAAGCGAACTTGGATAAGGTCAAGGCTGTCTCCGACAAGATCGTCAAGGGCGAGATCAAAGTTCCAGTGAACAGCGAAGAACTGGCCAAGTACGTCGAGAAGCTTCCCAAAAAGTAAAGGGCCTGGCTGAGGGGCTCACCCTCAGCCAGCATCTTCCAACGCACACGCGCATGATGAGGGCTCGCCTGCGCACTTGGCTTCAGGCGTAGAAGGTGTGGTCACCGGTGCGGATTTTGCGCTGTCGTTCACGTAGAATCCTGAGCCTTTGAATGCAATCCCGACTGGCTGAATCAGGCGAGTAACGGTTCCCGTCGACCCACAGTGGCAGTCTTTCAACGGATCTTCGGTGATCCGCTGTTCAAACTCAAACACGTCGGCACACTTGGAACACTCGTAAACGTAAGTTGGCATTGGCTTGCCCATTATTTTGACAGATCGGGCCCACTTGAGGTCGTTTCCGATCGTTCATACTTTGAATTGCCCTATGTTCGGCCAGACATTTCAAGTATCCGACCTTGCCGGCGTAGGCGTCCTGATAATCCTTGAAGCTCTGCTGTCAGCGGACAACGCTCTTGTGCTTGCCATCATGGTGCGGCACCTACCAAGGAAGCTTCAGCAAAAGGCCCTTTTGTACGGTCTTGGTGGCGCCTTCGTTTTTCGTTTCATTGCAATCATCTTCGCAGCTGTCGTCCTGAAGCAGTGGTGGCTTCAGGGCCTTGGGGCTCTGTATCTGCTTTTTTTGCCTATCAAACACTTCATCAAACGAAGTGGCGGCGAGAGCGCCAAACCGGTTGGTCAAGGCTTTTGGCAGACCGTGATTGCTGTCGAGTTAACTGATATCGCCTTCGCACTGGATAGCGTCCTCGCGGGAATTGGGTTCATTACCCGCCCCGGGAAAGGCATCATGGAGGACAAGATTTGG